>JBDHBK010000058.1:0-8531 GCA_039592635.1 Gemmatimonadota bacterium | reverse complement strand
GCCCGTGATCCCGGACCTCGTCACGGTTCCCGCCATGGGCTTCACCGTGATGAGACCTCTGCTCGTAGAGCCGGACAGTGTGACCGTCAGGGGGGGCGCGTCCCAGGTCGAGACCATCCGCCAGGTGTCCACGCGCAGGGTATCGCTCGAGGAGCTACAGCACGCGGTCATGCGCGACGTCCCCCTGGAGGTGCCCGCGGGGACACGCGGAATCCAGATCTATCCTCCCAGCGTGCTGGTCACCGTTCCGGTAGATTCGCTCGTCGTGCGACAGGTCCGCCTTCCGGTT
The DNA here is from genome assembly GCA_039592635.1 of Gemmatimonadota bacterium. Taxonomy (GTDB): domain Bacteria; phylum Gemmatimonadota; class Gemmatimonadetes; order Palauibacterales; family Palauibacteraceae; genus Benthicola. The sequence continues at coordinate 8,242 of JBDHBK010000058.1, read as the reverse complement.
CGAGCCACGGGCTCAGCCGCGGACCGAGTCCGACTGCAGCCCGATTCGGTGGATATATTGGTGCGCGGCGCAGCTGCCGCGGTGCGACGGCAGCTCGACTCGGTATCGTGGGTGACCGTGCAGGTGGATGCCGTACCGACGGGCCCCCAGCTGGCGCCGGTGCTGGTGGAGCTGAGCACGGGGGGGTTCGTGTCGGCTTCGTCGAGACCTGAAGAGGTAACGGTCAGACCGGAAGGCTCCTGAAGCATGAGCTTCCGGGGCGGACCCGTCCTCGGGATCGAGTCGTCGTGCGACGAAACGTCCGCCGCCGTGGTCTCTGAGGGTCGAGTCACCGGCCACGTCATTCTCTCCCAGGACGCGCACGCGGTTTTCGGCGGCGTCGTGCCGGAGATCGCCGCGCGCCAGCACCTGGTCCACATCGACGGAGTCGTCGCGCAGACGCTGGATGAAGCGGCAATCAGACCCGGTGACCTGGCCGGGGTAGGGGTTACCGCAGGCCCGGGACTCGTGGGCGCTCTCCTCGTCGGACTGAACTGGGCCAAGGGATTCGGCTACGCGCTCGGGCTACCCGTGGTGGGGGTGCACCACATGGAGGCGCACCTGTTCGCGAACTCGCTCGAGTCTCCCGAAGCCACCCCGCCGTTCGTCGCCCTCCTCGTCTCGGGCGGCCATACGCTTCTCCTGCACGCGCCCGAGTGGGGGACGTACGAGTTGCTGGGCAGTACCAGGGACGATGCGGTAGGCGAGGCTTTCGACAAGGTGGCGCGTCGCCTCGGTCTGGGCTTTCCCGGCGGGCCGGAGATCGAGAAGTTGGCTCGGCAGGGATTGGCCGGCACGTACAGGCTCCCTCGCCCGATGCTCTCGGCTCGTGAGAGCCCCGGAGACGCCGGCTACTTCGATTTTTCGTTCAGCGGACTCAAGACGGCCGCTTCGCTGCTGATCACAGAAGTCGAGCAGGCCGGGAGCGGGGAGTTCGACACGGCGCGTGCCCACATAGCGGCCGAGTTCCAGGCCGCCGTAGTGGAAGTCCTCGTCACGAAGACCATGCGGGCGGTCGAACATACGGGGTGCCGGCGCGTCCTGCTGGGCGGAGGGGTGGCTCGGAACGGTCCGCTTCGCGACAAGCTTGTGGCCGCTCTCGAACCGACCGGCAGCATGTTCGCCCCGTCGCCGAGGCTGTCGACGGACAACGCGGCGATGGTGGCCCGGCTTGCCGAGTACCGCCTGTCGGCGGGCCAGACTGATGGGCTGGACCTGAACGCTGATCCGGCCCTGTCGTTTCCGGGCCTATCGTAACGCGAACCGAAAGTAAGACATGTATCCGGAATTGATCACGCTCGACCTGCCGGTCCTCGGCCGATTCACCATCACCACGTTCGGCGTGATGATGGCGATCGCATTCCTGGCGGGCTACCAGGTGATCCGGGTCGAACTCAAGCGGCAGGGCAAGGACGAGCAGCTGGCGGGTGACATTCTGCTTGGAGCCCTGGTGGGCGGGATCCTCGGGGCGAAGATCTACTACGTCCTGCTGAACTGGCCACTGACCGTCCAGGACCCGGTGGGAATGCTCACCAGTCGGTCGGGCCTGGTATGGTACGGTGGGTTGATTGGCGGTGCGATCGGCGTGATCTGGATGCTCCGCCGCCGCGGTCAGAACATCGCCGCGATGGCCGATGTCGCGGCCCCGGGACTCGCCCTTGCGTACGCCCTCGGCCGCGTAGGGTGCTTCCTGGTGGGAGACGACTACGGCCGGCCCACCGACAGCTGGGTGGGGATCGCGTTCCCGAACGGCCAGCCGCCCTCCACGGCCGGCAATCTCCGGCGCGGTTTCGGGGTGGACATCCCGGCTGAAATCCCGGATAGCCAGGTGCTGTCCGTCTATCCGACACAGCTGTTCGAGACCGGTATCTCGGTGGTGATCTTCTTCGTCCTATGGAGACTCCGGTTTCGCGACAGGCGAGCCGGGTGGCTGTTCTCCCTGTGGCTCGTTCTGGCGGGATTCGAGCGGCTGTTCGTGGAGTTCTTCAGGGCCAAGGACGACCGCTTCTTCGGTGCTCTTTCCCTGGCGCAGGTCCTGAGCATCGGGCTGATAGGCCTCGGTGCGTGGCTCATGAATCGCCTGGGATCCGATACGAAGGAGACCTCGCGGAAGTGAGGACCGCCTGGCGCGCGATCGCGATGGGTGTCGCCCTCGTGGCGATAGGACCGAGTGACGCCGCCAGCCAGACGTTCGCGGATCCGGAGGTAGTCAAGATCACCTTCGAAGGGAACGAGACGTTCCCGGATGGCGATCTAGGCGGTGCCATCCTCACCAACGCAACGCATTGCCGGACCTTCCTGTTCGTGTTCCCGCTCCCGCTGTGTCCGCTGACGGACTGGGGCATGGCGCACATCCGGGAATACCTGGACGAGGGAGAGCTGCCGCTGGACGTGCTCCGGCTCAGGCTCTACTACCGGCAGCGCGGGTTCCGGGCAGCGACCGTCGATACGACGGTGACGAGAGATGAAGACAGGGTCCGCATCCAGTTCAACGTGGTGGAGGGTGAGCCGACACGGATCCGGACCCTCGAGGTCGTTGGGGGAGAGGCCCTCCTGGACTCTGCGGCCGTGGCCGAGGCTCTGCCGCTCAGTGTGGGAGACCCGCTCGACCTGGTCGCCCTGGGTGAAGGCGAACGAGGCCTGGCCGAACGGCTGCGCAAGGACGGATACGTTCAGGCCCAGGTGCTCCGGGAGTACTTCATTCCGAGCGAGTCCCGCGAAGCGGATGTGATCCTCAGGGTCGAGTCCGGACCGCGCGTGCGGGTGGGCGAGGTAAGGATCGTCGGCTCCGGCGAGGTGGGTGACGGGGTCATCCAGGAGTTGCTGCGCTTCCAATCGGGAGACTGGTTCAGTGGAGACAGGATTCTCGAGAGCCAGCGAAGCCTGTACGGTCTCCAGGCTCTCCGCTGGGCCAACATCTCGTCCGAACCGCGCGCGGACACCGACACGCTGATCGACCTGCGGGTCGATGTGGCGCCGGCTCCCAAGCGGTCCATCGAGGCCGGTGCGGGCCTGCAGACCGACGAGTGTGTGCAGGGCCAGGCCAGTCTGATCTACAGGAATTTTCTCGGGGATGCCCGGATCCTCCGCTTCACTGGCCGAGTCTCCAACCTCCTCGCCAGCGAATTGCAGGGCCAGTTTCCATGCACTGACGTCAGCGAGAACGAGGTCTACCAGGAGTTGAACTACTTGCTCGACGTGGGCTTCGAGCAGCCGGTGTTTTCTGACGGGCGGAACAGCCTGCGAGGGAGCGTCTTCGCGGAGCGGGAGACCGTGCCCGATCTGTACGTGCGAAACGCCGTCGGCGGTCAGTTGTCCTTCAGCCGGCGCTTGCAGCGCAACATGCAATTGACCCTGGGTTACCAGCCGGCGCTCACGTCGTTCGCCGAGGAGTCGGCCGACATCTACTTCTGCGTCAACTTCGGCGTGTGCGATCCGGAGGACATCGAGGTCCTGTCCGAAGCGAACTGGCTGTCTCCGATTACCGTTTTGTGGTCCTACGATCGAACCGACAACCCGTTCGCTGTCACGCGGGGCTGGTACCTGGCCGTCGAGTTCGAGAATGCCGGTGATCTTACGCTTTCCGACTACCAGTATACGCGGGGCACGATCGACGGGGCCGTCTTCCGTCAGGTGGCACAGAAAGTGGTCCTCGGGGCTCACCTCCGGACCGGGGCGATCCTGCCGTACTCGGGCAACCTGTTCGACGGAGATGTCACTTCGGGTGCGATCGTGCACCCGCAGAAACGCTTCTTCGCGGGTGGACCGCAGAGTGTCCGCGGTTTCGGGTTGAACCTGCTGGGGCCGACGGTGCTCGTACTGGAAGAGGCGGATTGTACGGGGTATGTCGACTACTCGGAGTGCGCGCAGGACGTGCCGCCCACGACGTTCAGCGAGCGCCCTCTGGGCGGGAACTCGGTGTTCGAAGGAAGCGTCGAGGCCCGGTTCCGGGTGGGCGAGCGGTGGTCGGTGGCCGGATTCGTGGATTTCGGCCAGGTGTGGGAGACCGTCGACGACCGGGATGCGATTGTCGCCACACCCGGCGCGGGCGTCCGTTTCCGCAGCCCCGTAGGTCCCCTGCGCCTCGACATCGGATACAACACGACGGGCTCGGAGCTCAAGCCGGTGGTGGTAGTGCTGGACGACGGATCGATCGAGGAGGTTCCCAACCCGGTGCCGTACGATCCCTTCACCTGGGATGACCCGTCGACGCTGACGGAGATCTGGCGCCGCATGCGGATCCAGTTCTCGATCGGTGAGGCGTTCTGACGTGGCCGGGGCGATGAGAGGTCGCGAGCAGCGCGCGCGGGAGCGGGAGTTCAAGACTCCCTTCGGGATGCCCCGGCGCTGGTGGCACCTGACCAAGGTGATCGGGCGTTCGATGGCGGTCCTCATCGGTCTCGCCAGCCTGACCGCCGCCGGAGCCGTACTTCTGCTGAGCCAGACGGTCGTGGGCCGTTCCGTGGTGGCGACACAGATCGAAAACCTGCTGGCCGGCGTGGTCAACGGCGAAGTGCGCATCGGGCCGATCCTGGGTGGAAACATGCTCACCCGGATCCACCTGGCCCACTTCGAGATGCTCGAGTCCGACGGAACGCCGTTCGTTCAGCTCGACAGTGTGCGGTTGAGTTACAATCCGCTCGGTTTCGTCATCGGGACGTACCGATTCAGCAACGTCACGGTGGAAAACGCGCGCATATCGCTGCTCCAGGCCGAGGACCGGAACTGGAACTTCGACCGCCTCTTCGGAGATGATCCGTCCGAAGCCGAGCTCCTGCCGGATTCCGCGGCGGTTTCCGACTCGACAAGCAGGCCCGGCCGGACGAAGGTGCTGCTCACGGATCTCAACATCCGGCGCGGCAGTCTCCTGGTCACCACCCCGTGGGCCGCAGACGAGAGTGGCGCGGAGCGGGACTCACTGGTGGCGCAGGGACTGCGAGGGGACAAGCTGTGGCGGGTGGTCCGGTCGGGTCCCGATCGCTGGGTGCGGGAGATCCGCCTCGACTCACTGTCTGCCGGTTTCCCCCTTCTGCGCATCGTCGACCCGGTCCGGCCCTTCCACATCGAGACTACGGGAATGGCGACCTTCGCGTCCGTCGTTACCCAGACACTGGACGTTCGTCGGTTCGACGGAACCGCCACGTTCCGGGATACGATCGCGGTCGAGATCGAGACGCTGGAGACCGAAGGAAGCACGCTGGCGGGCTCCGGCTGGATCGTACCGGGCGATCCGGACCAGTTCCGGTTCGGGCTCGACGCCGCTCCGATCGAACTGGCCGATCTGCGGTGGCTACCCGTGCCGATGCCCAGGCAGGCAAGCGGCCCGGCCCGGATCGACCTGTGGACGAGGGGCGAGGTGATCGTTGTCGACGTCTCTGGGGCCGACGCCCGATCGGGTGACTCGAGGATTCGCGGCTCGTTCGTGCTGGCCCTCGAGACGATGCCCCGATTCGAGAGTCTGGATCTCCTGCTGCAGCCGCTTCGCCTGCGACTGGTGGACGAAGTCCTGGAGCGAGATTCGCTCATCGACGGGTACATCACGGGTACCTTCTCCGGCACCGGTCCGCTGGACCTGATGCAGATCCGGGCCGACCTGACGCTCAACACGCTGGAGCAAGGGGTGCCTCCGTCGTTTCTCACCGCGGAGGGGGGATTCGGGATACTGTTGCCACGCGATCTCGAGGACCTCCACCTGACGTTCCTCGAATTCGATCCGCAATGGACTCGCATGACGGGGAGTGGTCACCGCCTGGGTGGTCGAATCGAAGGGCAGGCTACGATGACGGGCACGGTCGGCCAGTGGCTCGACTTCGATACCGATCTGGTCCACCAGCTGAGCACGGGCGAAGTATCACAGGTCTCCGGCTCGGGCAGCGTGGTGCTGGAGGACGAGCCGGGCGTCACCGTCGAGATACTGGCCGACCCGCTGTCGCTGGCTGCTCTGCAACCCTACGCATCGCCAGACGTGGAGCTGGTTGGAGACGTTCGAGGCCCGCTGTCGGCCCGCGGCCTGTTCTCTGACCTGCGGGTGATCGCTGACCTGCGCACCCCGCGCGGACTGGTGAATTTCGACGGCCGCTTCGACCTCATGGCCGAGGATCGCCGCTACGATGCGCGACTGACTGCCCGCGACATCCAGCTCCGGCAATGGGTCGAGCAGGCGCCGTCCACGCGGCTGGCTGTCGAGGGAAGGGTGCTTGGAGTGGGCACCGATCCGGCCACGCTCGAGGCGACGTTCGACCTTACCATCCTGCAGTCTCTCATCGAAGGGGCGCGGGTCGATTCCAGCCTGCTTCGCTTCACGGTCTCGGACGGGCTGGCGGTGGCGGACACGTTTGCCATCCAGACGGATGCCGGCCGGGTCAGAGGAAGAGGAACGTTCGGTCTGGCCGAGGAGACGAGCGGGTCGTTGATCCTGGACGTGGATGCCCCGAATCTCGCGTCGTGGAATCGATGGATCGTTCCGGGCCGCAATCCGGCGCGCCAGGATACCAGCCTCGAGGGCCTGTTCGCGGCCTTCCGGGGGGACGAAGCCGTCGAGCAGGGGGCGGTCGAGCCGGCGGCAGGTGAGCCGCCCGACACGATCGCAGGATCCTTGCAGGCGCTGGGCATCCTGTCGGGCAACATCCAGGACTTCGAGTTCGGCGGTCGTCTGTATGGCCGGGATGTGAGTTACGGCCCGATGCGGGCCGACTCGGCGGTCCTCACGGTCGACATCGAGGACCCGCGTGTGCTGGATCAGCTGGTTGCCAGTGCTACGGCGTGGCAACTGACCGGAAGCGGCACCACCCTGGATAGCGTCGATGTACTGTGGGTTCGCATCGACTCCACCCGGAGCGAAGTGGATCTTTACGCGAGACGTGGATCCAACCTCGAGCTGGATGCCCGGGCCAGGATACTGTGGACGGAAGCCGAGAAACGGTTCGGGTTGGAGAGACTCGCCGCCGGTCTCGGACCCGATCGCATGTCGCTGGAGGGCCCCGCTGAGATCGTGTGGGGAGACAGAGGCTTCTCCTCCACCGGACTGTATCTCCAGGGCGACGATGGAGCCGGCCTGCGTCTCGAAGGGACCGTTCCGGACAGTGGTGTTGCGGATCTGGCTGTTGAGATTCGCGGATTCGATCTGTCCCGCCTGTCCCGCATCCCCGACGAAGGGCTCCAGTACCGTGGTGTGATGAATGCGGACGGGCACCTGAGGGGCACGGCCGAGAATCCCGTGTGGGACGTAGGGTTTGACGTGTCCAACCCGGGTTTCCGCGGCTTCGAGTACCAACGCCTCGAAGGCGATTCGGACTACGCCGATGGTCGCATGACCATCGGCGTCAGCCTGCACGAGAAAGGCACCCTGCTGGGCCGGCTGGATGGGTCCATTCTGACGGATCTCGCGCTCCGGAAGCGGGAGCACCGTCTCGCGCCGAACCCACTGCGCCTCGTGGTGGAGGCTGACAGCCTGCCCATGGAGCCGCTGGAGCTGGCGTTCGCGAGCCTCCGCGAGGTAGAGGGCTTCGCGGCCGGTCGGATCGAGTTCTCCGGCGAGCCGGACGCTCTGCGCCTCGACGGGGCGGCCACTCTGAGCGAGGCCGGAGCCACGGTGCCGTACCTCGGCATCCGGTTGGAGGACGTGACCGCCTCACTCTCGTTCGACGGAACCAGGGCCGTGGTGGAGGCCGGCCGGCTCAGGTCCTCGGCCGGCGGAAGCGCCACGCTGCTCGGGGCTATCGATACGCAGGAGCCCGCGGATCTGGGGTTTGATCTGACGATCGTTATGGACCGATTCAAGGCGATGGACCGACGAATGGCCGAGTTTCTGCTCGACGGCCGGGGACACCTAGGCGGTTCATTCCGCTCGCCCGAACTGACCGGGACATTCAGGATATCCGAGGGGCAGGTCCGGGCGGAGCGCTTCATGCGCATGCGACAGGCGGTGGACTTGACGGATCCAATGGTCTCAGCCCTGATCGACACCACTCTCGTGCTGGAGCAGCGACTGTTCGAGAGGGCCCAGAACCCGTTCATGCAGAATTTGCGCGTGGACGCCGAGATTGGCATTGGACCGAATTTCTGGATGCGCTCCCAGGCGCTGGAAGTGGAACTGGCAGGGACCCTGGACGTGCAGATGGACCGAGCCTTGGGCGACCTGGTCGCCTTCGGTACCCTGGACCTGGCACGAGGAAAGTACCGCTACGTGTCCGGGTCGGGGACG
>JBDHBK010000057.1:0-15067 GCA_039592635.1 Gemmatimonadota bacterium | reverse complement strand
CGCCTAAACTTTCGCGGCAGAACAGGAGGTCGACTCAATTCCATGGGTTGTCTCGCACTCAACGCGTCTTTCGAGCCGCTGACGATCATACCGGTCCGCCGGGCCCTTCGCCTCGTAATCGATCGCAAGGCGGAAGCCCTCGAAGTGGACGAGGACCGTCCGTTTCGATCGGAATCCGCCGAGTTTCCGGCGCCGGTGGTGATTCGGCTGGTTCGCTACGTCCACGTTCCGCGACGCCTTCGCCGGCAGGTCACCAACACCTTCCTGTTCGCCCGGGATCACTATTCCTGTCAGTACTGCGGGCGGCACCGCAGAGACCTCGGGTACCGTGAGTCCCTGACGCGGGATCACATCGTGCCTCTTTCGCGCGGCGGAGACAACCAGTGGAAGAACGTCGTCACCGCGTGCAGCCGCTGTAATCTGCGCAAGGGAAACCGCCTTCCGGGCGAATGCGGACTTCGCCTTCTCACCGACCCGGCAGAGCCCAACGACGTCGAACTCGTGTGGGCGGTTCGCCGCGTCACGCCCATTCAGGTACGATACATCCGGCTGTTCTACGGCGAAGAGGTTCTCCGCCTTCTGTCGCACTGAGCCGGGTAGCGTCACATGGGTATAGGGTCGCTGGGCATGACAGAGCTGGTCGCGATCTTCATCATCGTCCTGGTGGCGTTCGGGCCACGCAGGTTCCCGGAGATCGCGCGGTCGATGGGCTCGGCAATGCGAGAGTTCCGGCGCAGCCTCAATCAGATCCAGCGAGAACTGGAAGAGGTGGATCCCCGCAAGGACATTCCCGGCAAAGACATCCTCAACGACATTCGCTCTGGCAAGCCCGGCAACTGGTTGGATCCGAACCGGACGAGCGTACCGACCGGTACCCCGGGGGCTCGCAGCGCTCCGGAGGCTCCAGCCCCGGAGCCGCCACCCGGACCCGAAGTTACGGGAGAGGCCGCGGGAGCCATGTCACAGGAGATGTCCCCGGAGCCGGCTGCAGACCTCGAGCAGCTTCCGATGTTCGACGGTTCGACGACCGACGGACAGGGCCCGCCTGCCGTGGAGATAGAGCCGGAAGCGGGCGATCCGTCTAGGGAAGGCAGTCGATCCGACTGAGCTGCGGTGGTCGGGACCCCACACCCTCACTGGCCATGTACAGGCGCGTCCCGTCGTTGGTGAAGGTAAGCCCCTCTCCCTGTGGCTCGAACGCCGCGGCCAGGCTCGTGGTCACCGGGGCAACCAGCGTGTCGAAGGCGGCCGAACCCGACCACTCGAACAGGAACAGCTGAGTGTAGCTCCGCACGGCGATGCGGGTGCCGTCTGGCGAGAGGTCCGCGGCCGTGACGTACTGGGCGGTGACGTTGTCCCCGAGCGGTACGTTGAGGCGTCCGATTCGATCCAGGGCCACGGGGCCATCCACCGATTCCAGCGTCTGGAGATCCGCTACGTAAAGCTCGACCTGTCCGTTCCGACCCTTGGTCACAATTCCGAGCTCACCGCGCTCCGCGTCCACGAACAGCGATTCGGCGTCCCTCGCACCACCCGGGTAGACCATGGTGTAGCTCATGAGGGGACTGACCGGTTCGGAGGGGATTGCGGCGTCAGTTGGAATGGCCGGTAGTGGCAGCCGATACACGTAGATCTGATCGTGTACCGCCAGGTTGTCACCCATGTCGGCGTAGAAGAGGCACCAGCCTTCGGGGCAGCGAGCGACCGTGACGTCCTCGACATCGCGGTTCGTCGCCCCGACGATCGCCGCCTGACCTGCCAGGGCCCCGGTCGTGTCCACCGCGTACAGTATCGGGTCGTGGCCGCTGTCGTTGTGAACCCAGAAGAGGTCCGGTTGCCTTGGATCGCGGGTGATCCCCGAAGCCTCGCCGAGCGGCGCCGGAAGCTCCCCGATTCCCACCGCCAGCCCGCAGGTCGGAGCTTCGGGCGTGCCGTTCGCGGATTCCGCCACACCGTTGGAGCATGCGCCGAGGGCGCCGACGAGGCAGGCCACCATCGGAAGCGACAGCCAATGATCGATCACTCGAAGTCTCACGCCTTCTCCTTGCCTGTTCCTTACCGCCCGGTCGCGGGAGCACTCTCCCTGTACTTCCGGCTCCCCTTCTCGTCGATCATTCTCAACCACTCGATGGCCTGTCCCGGCCCGTCGACTGCCGGCGGATCGATCCCGACCACGGACACTGCCGGAAAGCTCTCCCAGCCGTCCGTAGTGACGACCACGATCTGAACGCCATCACCCTTTCGACAGTCGACGCACAGCACGATCTCGTCCCCATCCATGGCAACGGAGTCGAGCCGATACTCGCCCGGAGCGCCGTCCACTCCGAGCGCCAGGGTGAAACCGGACAACCACCCCGGGACCTCCCACTCGCCGACGAGGGTCGTACCCGCAGCGTTCGGCAGGGGGACCAGGTTGGCCAGCGGGTGCGGCTCATCGTCCGAGTCGTAGATCGCCGCTCTGTCCGCCGATTCAGCCTGCCCGCCCTGACCCGCCGTGACGGTCCAGCCGAGAAGCCGGATCGGCGAGTGAAAGGCCTGCAGCAGGGCCCCTGGATCGAGGTCCAGGGTGCCTTTCCACTCGCCATCTCGCCAATCGAGTTCGACGTCCACCCCTTCACTCCTGTCCAGGGCGCGACGGAGGCTCTTGAAGGACAGGGGCATCAGCACGGTCTCCGGCTCCGCCGGAGTGAGCCATTCGATCTCCCTCTTGACCTCTTCGCCACCGGTCTTTGCCTTGAACTTCGTGCCCTCGAGAGGCGTGACCGCGAACGCCGTGACGCGCACGCCGGCCACGCCGAACAACTCGCCCCCCTTCCAGCCGAGGACGGGTTCGGGGCCCGCTTCGGGGTCGGCGATCAGCGCTGGCGTCGGGCCGGTGCGGACGTTCCCGTAGGGTCTCGATGCCTGCACCCGGAGCCCGTCCAGAGACTCCGTGGATGATGGACCAATCGAGGCGGCTACTTCCAGCGGACACTCCCCGGAAACAGCCTTCAGGAGAAGCGTGTTGTAGCCATGGCCGATTCGGACCCTGGCCTGCCGGGCCCCGCTTTCCCCGATACCGCCCGAATCGGGTCCGGGACGTCCGAGCGCCTCGAGGGAGCGGCCATTCAACCAGGCACGGACGGCGGTGCACTCCAAGCCACCCCAGGTGAACGTGATCGTGCGATCCCCGATGGACTTGAGATACGCGTGGGCGTAGACCACGACCGGACCCTCGGCATCTCCCCGCTGACCCTCGAGGTCCAGGGTGACCGAGGAGTCGCGGCGGACCAGCGTCCAGTCTGCCCCGCCGACCGTGCGGCCCCTGTCGGGCAACACGGCCACCTCACCCGGCGCTCCGAGGTAGTCGGTCTCCAGCGGGTCACCGTCGACATCGGCCGGAAACGGGGTCGAAACGAGCCACCGATCTACGGAGACCGTTCCCTGTGCCATCGCCGCAGGGACGATTCCGTAGGCGAACAGGGCAGCCGTCGCCACGATCGCGGACCATCTCGCACGGTGCTGTAACCAGGCCAATTCCACTCGTTTCTCCGGTATCTGCGCGCACTCAGCTTGACCTGCCGAGGCGGAACACTCTAACCTCGTGACCTGATCGACGCACCCTTTTCCGGGGCCTGTAGGCGGTCGAGACATGCGCGAAATCATACGTTTCACAGTGAACGGAGACCTCACCGAAACGGGGGTGCCCTCGCACTATACCCTGCTCGAGACGCTTCGGTACATCCTGGGGCTGACAGGCAGCAAGCAGGGTTGTGACAAGGGCGACTGTGGTGCATGCACCGTACTTGTGGACGGACAGGCGGTACTCTCGTGCCTCACGCCGGTCCAGGAGGCAGCGGACTGTTCCGTGGTCACCGTTGAAGGACTCGCGATCGGCCCGCGTCCGAGCCCGTTGCAGGAGGCGTTCGATCTGACCGGCGCGGCCCAGTGCGGGTTCTGCACGCCGGGCATCCTGTGCAGCGCCACGCAACTGCTGTCCGAGGTTGTCTCTCCGACGCGCGAAGACATCGCGAACGCCCTGTCCGGAAACCTCTGCAGGTGCACCGGATACACCAAGATCTTCGAAGCAGTCGAGGTCGCCTCGGAGGCGGTCCGATCTGGACGCGGCGTAGAGGATGTGGTCGCCGACCTGCGACGCGAGAGCGGACACCTTCCCCCCTCGCGGAAGGGAGACAACTGAGATGAAAGCCTTCTTGTCTTACTTCCTCGTGACGGCCTTGCTGGCTCCGGGGCTGGCTGCCCAGGTAGTCGAGCACCCCCTGGATTCCGCCGAAGGCCTGCGGTTGATCAACGTGAAAGCCGAGGTCGTCGAGCTCCAAGGGCTCGAGGGTCTGAGAGTAACTCGCGCCGACGATTACACCGAAGGAGGGACCCTCGCGCTCATCGAGGGCTCGAACTTCGGAAACGGCGTGATAAAGATCGAACTGGCCGGGGAGCCCGCACCAGGCGCCGATCCAAACATGCGCGGATTCGTAGGCATCGCCTTCCGCGTCGACCCCGACGATCCCGACCGGTACGAGTGTTTCTACCTCAGGCCCACGAACGCCCGCGCGGACAATCAGCTGCAGCGAAATCACTCCGTGCAGTACGTTGCCCACCCGGAATACCCATGGTACAGGCTGCGTGAAGAGTCCCCGGGGATGTACGAATCGTACGTGGACCTGGTCGCCGGCGAGTGGACTTCCATTCGAATCGAGGTGAAAGGAACCACGGCGGCGCTCTACGTGGGAGAGGCTGAGCAGCCGGTGTTGATCGTCAACGACCTGAAGCACGACGAGTCCGTCGGACAGATCGGCCTGTGGCTTCACGAGTCCACCCTGGCCCACTTCCGAAACCTGCGTTTCGCGACGGGCGGATAGGGAGATAATGCACCCCGACGAGCTGAACGCCCTTCAGGAGGCCAGCGCCGATTGCCCGACGGACCTCGAGGACCTGGGGTCGGACGGCTTCCGGGTTCTGGGTCGCCGCAATCGCAAACCCGAGGGAATGCGGAAGGGCACTGGCCGTGAGGCGTACACGGACGACCTGGCGCTCCCGGGCATGCTGCACGCCAAGCTGCTGCGAAGTCCCCACCCCCATGCACGCATAGTGTCGCTCGACGCTCAACACGCGACACAGATACCCGGTGTTTACGCAGTGATCACCGGGGCGGACCTTCCCACTCCGTACGGGATCATCCCGTGGACCCGCGACGAGCATGCGCTGGCCCTGGACAAGGTTCGCTATATCGGGGATGCCGTGGCATGCGTCGCGGCCGTGGACGAGGAGACGGCGAACGCGGCGGTCGAGGCGATCGAAGTCGAATACCAGGAACTTCCCTTCTACCTGGAGCCGGAAGAGGCGCTCACCGACCAGGCCGCGGCGGCACCGATCCATGATCCGAAGCGCGAGGGGCGGAACGGCAACGTAACGAAGAAGGTCCAGCTGGAATTCGGACCCGTCGACGACCTGATGGATGAGGCAGAGGTGGTCGTGGAGGGCGACTACTTCTTCCATGGGACCACGCACGCGCCCATCGAGCCACACTGCGCGATAGGAATGGTGGACGCGGACGGCCTGCTGACGGTGTGGTCGTCGACCCAGGTGCCCCACTACCTGCAGCGCGAGCTGGCGAGAGTGCTCGAACTGGACGTGGCCCGCGTCCGGGTCGTGCAACCTGCGGTGGGTGGAGCCTTCGGCGGGAAGTCCAAGTCCGAGCCTTTCGATCTTGAATTCTGCGTCGCCTTGCTGGCCCTGAAGACCGGCCGGCCGGTGAAACTGCTGTACACGCGCGAGGAGCTGTTCTACTCGCACCGTGGCCGCCATCCGATGAACATGTGGTACCGTGTCGGGGCTTCGCGCGATGGAAAGCTGAAGGCGGTGGATGCGCGCAGCCTGCTCGATGGCGGAGCGTACGCTTCTTTCGGCCTGGTGACGACGTACTACAGCGGACAGCTGCTCACGGCGCCGTACGAGCTCGAATCTTACCGGTTCGATTCCACCCGCGTTTACACGAACAAGCCACCCTGCGGGCCGAAGCGGGGACATGGGTCGGTGCAGCCCCGGTTCGCTTTCGAAGTGTCGCTCGACAAAGTGGCGGCCGAACTGGAGATGGATCCGATCGAGCTCCGGCGGCGGAACTTCATGGGCACCGGACGCACGGTGAACGAATTCCGGGTCCAGTCGAACGGCTTCCTCGAATGCCTGGACGCGGTCGAGGCGGCGAGCGACTGGAAGAACAAGCACCGCAAGCTGGCATATGGCAGGGGCGTAGGGGTCGCCGGTTCGTGCTACATCTCGGGCACCAACTACCCCATCTACCCCAACGCGATGCCGCAGGCCGCGGTTCAGGTGCAGGTCGAGCGCTCCGGACGGGTAAGCGTGCTGCACGGCGCGTCCGAGATCGGGCAGGGGTCGGATGCCACCATGGCCGCGATCGCAGCCGAGGAGTTAGGCGTTCCGCTCGGGTATGTTCTGCCCGTGGACCTGGGAGCGTACTCGTCGCGCGAGACGCTGATGGTCGGCAATGCCTGCGTACACGCCTGCCGCCAGGTGGGCGACCTGGTGCGGCGGAGCGCAGGCCGGGCGCTCGAGATTCCGGCCGACCGGGTGCGACTGGCGGGCGGGTGGGCTTACGACTCCAGCGCCCCCACCAATGAAGACTGTCGCCTGCCGATCGCGGCCGCCTTTCAACTGGCGGAGGCGGAGCACGGCACCCTGGGCGCCCTCGGGCACTACAACACGCCCAAGGAAGGGGTACACGGCGAGTACCGGGGTGGGACGATCGGTGCCTCGCCGGCGTACAGCTTCACGGCGCACGTGGCCGAAGTCGAGGTGGATCCGGAAACGGGTTTCGTGGACGTGAAGACGATCTGGGTGGCGCACGACTGCGGTCGCGCCCTGAATCCGATGCTGGTGGAAGGGCAGATGGAGGGTTCGGCCTACATGGGGTTCGCCGAGGCGATTATGGAGCAGCAGGTGATGAAGCGGGGCACGCCTGAAGCCGGCCTGCACGACTCGCCATCCCTGCTGGATTACCGGATTCCGACGTCCCTCGACTGCCCCGAATTCGTGGCGCTCATCGTCGAAGCGGCCGATCCGGAGGGTCCCTACGGAGCGAAGGAGGCCGGGGAAGGCCCGCTCCACCCGTCGCTGCCCGCGATCGCCAACGCGATATGGGACGCAGTCGGCGTTCGCATGGACTCGCTTCCATTCACCCCGGACCGGGTGTGGCATGCGCTTAACGACAGGGAGGGCGGGTGACCGAAGAGGGAAGGGTGGATGTCGCGACGCTGGCCGGCGGCTGTTTCTGGTGCCTGGACGGCGCATACCGCGACCTGCGGGGAGTGGTCGATGTGGAGTCCGGATACGCCGGCGGGCACACGGTCGATCCGACGTACGAACAGGTCTGCACGGGCAACACGGGCCACGCCGAGGTGGTGCGCATCACCTACGATCCGAACGTGATCACCTACCGCGACCTGCTCGAGGTGTTCTTCTCGATTCACGATCCGACCACGCTGAACCGGCAGGGCGCGGACGTGGGCACGCAGTACCGTTCCGGGATCTTCTGCCACGACGAAACGCAGCGGGAAGTCGCGGAAGCGTTCGTCGCTGAACTCGAGGCGGACCGTGTCTTCGAAGATCCCATCGTCACGGAGATAGCCCCCGAGGCGGCCTACTATCCGGGAGAGGGTTACCACCAGGACTACTATCGGCAGAACCCTGGCCAGGGCTACTGCCAGGTCGTGGTGGCTCCCAAGTTGGCCAAGTTCCGGGCCAAGTACGCCTCCATGCTGAAGGACCGATAGAACCATGAAGCAGCCGATCTTCGTGATGGAGCGCTGGCAGTCGCACCACGAGAACAAGGTCGAGTTCAACCTTGCCGAGAGCGGCGTACAGCCGATCACGCTCGCCGAACTCCAGGACATGGCCGGGGTCGACCCTGTCGACACGCTTCTCGGCTACGGGCATACGGACGGCAGTCCGTTGCTCCGCGAGAGGATCGCGGCGATGTATCCTGGCGCCGGGGCGGCCAACGTCGTGGCCACGGTGGGCAGCGCTGAGGCCAACTTCCTGGCGATGTGGCGGCTCGTTGAACCCGGCGACCGGGTCGTAGTGGTGCGGCCGACGTACGAACAGACAACCGGGCTGGCCGCCGGGCTTGGGGCGCACGTTGAGAGCGTATGGCTCGAAGAGGAACGTGGCTGGCAGCCCGCCGCAGGGGCCGCCGCCGCTGCTATTCAGCCGGGCACGCGCGTCGTGGTGGTCACGAACCCGAACAACCCGACGGCACACCCGCTGGCCGAGACGGCCATCGCAGAAATTGTCGAAGCGGCCGAGCGCGTCGGTGCGTGGATTCTGTCGGACGAGGTGTACGCCGGTGGAGAGCTTTCGGGTGAACCGACCCCGTCCCTGTGGGGGCGGACAGACCGAGTACTGGTCAGCGCTTCTCTCTCGAAGGCATACGGCCTGCCAGGCCTCAGGCTGGGTTGGCTGCTGGCCCCCACCGAATTTCGGGAAGAGCTGTGGGCCCGGAAGGACTACACGACCATCGCTCCATCGCCGCTGTGCGACCGCCTGGGGGCGGCGGCCCTGGAGCCTGCGGTTCGCGCCCGGCTGTTGGACAGGGGACGGGGGATTCTGCGTGAGAACCTGGAGACTCTGGAGACCTGGGCCGGCGGCCACGCCGGAGTGCTTCGATTCGCCAGGCCCCGCGCCGGGGCGGTGGCATTCTTCCACTACGACCTCCCGATCGGCTCAACCGAAATGGCCGAACGGCTCCTGGCCGAGCAGGGCGTTCTGATCGTACCCGGAGACCAGTTCGGGATCGATCATCACTTCAGGCTTGGCTACGGCTACACGAATCCGCCTCTCGCACCGGGCCTTGAGCGCGTGTCACGGATGATCGACCAACTGGCCGCGGTTCGGGCGGGCTGACGTGGAGGACGTCCGGTGCTGAGACTGCACTCGTACCAGTACCACCGTCCCGGAACGGTGGACGAGGCGATCGCTCTGCTGGTCGAGTATTCCGGCGACGTGATGCCCATCGCCGGTGGGACGGACCTCGTTCCGAACATGAAGCACAAGCTGTTCACGCCGGGCCATCTGGTGTCCCTGCGCGGCATCGACGAGTTGCGGGGAATCCGCGAAGACGAGGCGGGATTCACGATCGGTGCGGCGACTTCGCTCGACGAGGTGGCTCGCGACGCCCGTGTGCTGGAGGCACTGCCGTCACTCGCCCGGGCCTGCTCGCTCGTCTCGGGGCCGCAGCTGCGGCGCATGGGCACGATCGGTGGCAACGTGTGCCTGGATACCCGCTGCACCTACTACAACCAGACGCTGTTCTGGCGGAAGGCGCTCGGATACTGCCTCAAAAAGGACGGAACGGCCTGCCATGTCGTGAAGGGCGGGACTCGCTGCGTGGCGGCTCATTCGGCTGACACGGCGACGGCACTCCTTCCGCTGGAGGCCGAGCTCAGGATCGTCGGTCCCGAGGGCGAACGGACCACGAAGATCGCCAGCTTTTTCACCTCGGACGGCGTGTGGAACAGGCGAATGGAGCAGGGGGAACTGCTGGTCTCGATCCGCGTACCCCGGCCGCCCTCCAGCACGCGGCACAGCTTCCAGAAGCTGCGAGCCCGCGACTCGATCGATTTCCCGATGTTGAACCTGGCGGTGCGCGTGGACTTCGGCCCCGACGGGCTCATCACGGAACTGCAGATGGCTGCCTCCGCCATGGGCAGCTATCCCCGGAAGCTAGGCAAGCTGGACGCGATCACGGTCGGGAATGCGCTCACGGAGCAGGTGATGGACGAGATCGCGGAGCAGGCGTTCCGTCAGTGTCACCCGTTGGACAACATCCCGGTGGATTCGGAGTGGCGGCGCGCGATGGTGCCGGTACTGGCACGCCGAGCCCTGTCCGAGATCGCGGACGCCAGTCGCTGATCAACCGTCCCGGTCACTAGGCTCCTGGATGCACGAAGGGCCGGGATCTCTCCCGGCCCTTCGCGAGCATCCGTCAGCCGGCTGACGTCAGACGTCGAGACCCCCGAACGGCTCGAACAGGTCCTCGACCAGGTCGAACACGTCGTCGATCATGTCGAACAGCTCGACGAGCGCCGCCACCTCTTCCACCGTGAGCGGCTCGCCTGTAGCGCTCTCGAACAGCGGATCTCCCTCGGTGCCGCTGATGTAAACGACGTCCACACCGCCGTACTGGATCACGCCGGTGAGACTGTTGTCCGTGCCCAGCGTCATCTCGAAGTCGACGAACTCCGTGCCGTTCTGCACGCGCAGATCCACCGTGGCGGCCTCGAGCGGGACCTCTCCGGCGAAGTCGAACTCACCGTGCATCTCGACCGTGACGCTGGCGTTCTGGCCGGCGAGCGAGAGGGAGTACACGAAGTCCATGTCGAGAGTCTCGGTCGCGCCGTACAGCGTGGCCGCCTGCGACAGCACGAAGTCCAGCTGGTCCGTAGCGTCCGAAATATAGCCCTCGGCGGTCGCCGTGACGGCGATGTCGTTCAGCCCGACGAGCGCGTAGGACAGGTCGATATAGTAGTCCACCAGCGCATTGCCGCCGCTCTCGGCGTACAAGCCGAGCCGGTAGTTCGACGCCCCTCCCTCGTCCGTGAGATTGAGGAAGCCGGTCTCGACGAGCGGCTCGACCGGAACGCCCGTGATCGGATCGATCGCGTAGAGGATGAAGGTCACGCCGTTGGCCGGGGCTCCGGTGCGCAGCGTCTGCACGTAGTGCCCTTCGGCGAAGCTCCACTCAAACGTGGTGCCGAGCAGCTCCGGAGGAAATACCGGCTCAGCGGAGCTCGCCGACATCGAGAAGCCCTGGATCACTTGGGCGGAGAACGGCGTCGGCGCCCGATCAATACGCATCGGCGCAGCACCACCGGCCATGGCGAGGCCCTCGGCAGCGAGGCCGAGGCTGACCATCATGTCACTGTCTTCCGCGAGGCGGTTCTGCAGGTCCTGCACCGCCTGCTCGGTCGCCACCGGATCAAAGTCCAAAGGATTGACCGGGTTCGTACCGTTGTCGTCGCACGCACCCGCCGCCAGAGCGAGCACCGCGACCAGCGGCATCCATCTCAGATTCCGAAACATGAAACAACCTCCGTTGCGCCCGTGTGTCCCGATCGCGCTGTCGCGCGCGCCCAGCGCCATCGTCCCGTGCGCGGCCGGCTGCCGGCCGGTCCAGACGGCGGGATGCACTCATCCGGGCCCCATTTCAGCAAGGCACATGCCGAAACGCGTTGTTCCGGGAATCACCTTGTACGACAGGCTTTTACGCCTGTTCCCCGGTTTCCACGAAGATCTCGATACCGGCCATTCCTTGCAGGGTTCGACCCGGGAACGGCAATTGGCCCCAGCCGCTCCTTGACGGACGGGGTCATGGATGGGAACATCCGCGCCCGAGCTAGACCTCTTCATATCGAGAGACATAGATGGAAGACATGGGCAGACGGCGGATCGGCATCCTCGTGGGCGGAGGTCCGGCTCCCGGCATCAACAGTGCGATCAGCGCTGCGGCCATGAAGGCCATCGACGACGGGTGCGACGTGATCGGCATCCTGGATGGCTGGGAGCACCTGGTCGCGGGTCGAACCGACATGGTCCGCCAGCTTCACGTGGCCGACGTGTCCCGCATCCATACGGAAGGTGGGTCCATCCTGCGCACGTCGAGGGCCAATCCCACCAAGACGCGCGAGAGCCTGGAGCGGACGGTGAAAGCGCTTCGCGAACTGAGCCTTTCCGGTCTTGTCACCATTGGCGGTGACGACACGGCGTTCGCCGCGCGAGAGGTGGCCGAGGCCGCGGACGGGACAATCCGCGTGGCGCACGTGCCCAAGACAATCGACAATGACCTGCCGCTGCCAGCCGACATGCCGACGTTCGGCTACGAGACGGCCCGCTGGGTTGGAAGCGATCTGTGCCTCAACCTGATGGAGGACTCGCGTACCACAAACCGCTGGTTCTTCGTGGTCGTGATGGGGCGGAAGGCAGGCCATCTGGCCCTGGGTATCGGGCGAGCTGCGGGCGCCACATGCACCATCATCGGGGAAGAGTTCAAGAGCGAACGCATCACGTTCGACGATGTGTGCACGATCCTGGAGGGAGCCATCCTGAAGCGTCGGGCCCTCGGGAGGCGAGACGGCCTCGCGATTATCGCCGAGGGAATCGGCGAGAAGATGGATCCCGAGGAACTCGCAGGCCTTCCGGGCGTGCACGTGGAGTATGACTCGTACGACCACATCCGGCTGGCCGAGATCCCGATGGAGACGATCCTCAAGCGGGCAGTGCAGAAGCGCTTCGCGGACCGGGGGGACAGCGTCACCATCACGGACCTGCGGCTTGGATACGAGCTTCGCTGCGCGAAACCGATCACGTTCGACATCGACTACACGCGTACGCTGGGCTTCGGAGCGGCTCGTTTCCTCCTTTCCGAGCCGAAAGATGAGTCCCTTCGGGTCGGTGGGATGGTGAGCCTGGGACGCGGCGGTCACGTGCGAGTGCTCCCGTTCGACGAATTCCGCGATCCCGAAACGGGGCGCACGCGGGTGCGCATCGTGGACACGGACTCGGAAGCCTACGAGGTGGCCCGCCAGTACATGCTTCGCCTGGAGCTAGCCGACCTTAAAGACCCGGACATGCTCGAACGCCTGGCCCGACAGGCCCGAACGGACACCTCCACGTTCCGCGCCAGATTCGGTCCCGCAGTAGGTCTGAAGGAATGACGGGAGGGCACATCCGGGCCGTCCTCTTCGATCTGGATGGGACTCTGATCGACAGCGAACGCCTGATCCTCGCGTCCTACAGGCACACCATGCAGGAACACCTGGGACACGTGCCTCCCGAGGAAACGTGGAAGGCCACGATCGGGCAGCCTCTGGTGGTGCAGATGAAGATGTTCTCGGAGCGGGAAGTCCAGGCCGCCGCCATGATCCAGACCTACGTGGATCACAATCTCGCCAACCATGATGACTACGTGCGGCCGTTCCCGGGAGTACGGTCCCTGCTCGAAGCCCTGCGTGATTCCGGCCGAACGCTAGGGATCGTAACGAGCAAGAAGCGCCGGGCCACGAACATGGGGCTGGCCCGCTGCGACCTTCCGGCGGAGTGGTTCGAGGCCGTCGTCACCGCCGATGACGTGGAGCGCTACAAACCAGAGCCCGAACCGGTGCTGAAGGCCCTGGATTCGACCGGTGTGGACGCGCCCGCGGCCATGTTCGTGGGAGACAGCACGCACGACATGCGATCGGGTCGGGCGGCCGGGGTCATCACCGCCGCCGCCCTGTGGGGACCCTACTCGCGGGGCCAGCTCGAACCGACGGAGCCGGACCTGTGGCTGGAAAAGCCGGGCGATCTGCTGCCTGCGCTGGGGCTCCCCCTCTGACATCTGAGCGCCACAGAGACTCTCTCCGAAAAGGGCGCCTCTTCGAGTGTAGCCCTTCCGAGGCCTATCCCCCTATACTTCTTGCTCCGAGTTCCCTCAGGAGGCCCGTATGCCCGACCTGCTGGAACGTCTCAAGACAGCCTTGTCGGACCGCTACGCGATCGAGTCGGAGATCGGTCGCGGCGGGATGGCGACCGTCTACCTCGCCCAGGACCTGAAGCATCGCCGCAAGGTTGCGATCAAGGTTCTGCACCCGGAATTGGCGGCCACGCTGGGTACCGAGCGGTTCCTTCAGGAAATCGAGATCGTCGCCGGCCTGCAGCACCCCCACATCCTGCCGCTCTACGACTCCGGTGAGACCAAAGGGCTTCTCTACTTTGTGATGCCTTACGCCCGTGGAGAGTCACTCAGGCACCGCCTCGACCGAGAGAGGCAACTGGCCGTGGACGAGTCGGTCAGGATCGCGGTCGAGGTCGCAGACGCGCTCGACTATGCGCACCGACAGGGCGTCGTCCACCGGGACATCAAGCCGGGAAACATCCTGCTCGCCGAGGGTCACGCGACGATCGCCGACTTCGGGATCGCGAGAGCGGTTGAGGCGGCCCGACAGGAGAGGCTCACAAGTACGGGTCTCGGGGTCGGAACGCCCCTGTACTCGAGTCCCGAGCAGGCCACCGCGCAGGAGACACTGGATGGACGAACCGACATCTACTCGCTCGGCTGCGTACTGTACGAGATGCTGGCGGGCGAGCCGCCGCTGACGGGCGCCACGCCCCAGATCATCCACGCGCGGCGGGTGTCGGAGACGCCGTCCACACTCCACGGTCTGCGCGATACGGTGCCGCCGGCGCTGGACCACGTGATGGCCAGGGCTCTGGCCAGGGTCCCGGCCGATCGCTACGCCACAGCCTCTCAATTCGGTCAGGCCATGCAGGCGGCAATCTTCGCCACGACACCCGCGGCGCAGGTGTCCCAATGGACGACGGGTGGGGAACCCGTAGCGCCGCCGCTCACCGAGTCACGCGGTCGGTGGAAGGCCGGGTTGCCGCTGGCTCTGGGTGCCGCGGCGGTGATTGCCGTCGCTCTATGGATCGCCGGCGGCATGCCTGACGACACACCACTGGAGATCAGCACTTCGAACATCCTTCAGGTCACACGCGGGGAGGGAGTGGAGTTCCACCCGGCGCTGTCGCCGGACGGGAAGGACGTAGCGTTCACCGTGGGTCCGATCGAAGACATGAGCATAGTCGTTCGGAGCGCCGTCGAGATCGGCAGTGGCGGTGAATCGCGCCTCGCTCAGGACGAACCGGGACACCAGTCGATTCCCTCCTGGACCCCCGATGGCGCGTCTCTGCGCTTCTTCGGCTTCAGCCCCGCTTCCGGCTGGAACTGGAAAGAGGTAGGGAAGCTCGGCGGTTCCGTCCGGACCATCAATCGGCCCCATGCCGGTTGGAACCGATTGTCGCCGGACGGATCGCGGGTCGTGTTCTCCCGCCGGGACAGCATCTTCGCGTACGCGGCGGACCACGGCGAGCCCGAGTTGCTCGGCGTGCATAGGGTGCATCCGGGAGTACAGCACGCGTTTGCCTGGTCGCCGGACGGGCGACGGATCGCCTACGTGAACCGCAATACTCAATGGTGGTACAGCGCGAATGTCGAAGCTTCGTCCATCTGGGTCAT
>JBDHBK010000056.1:0-8809 GCA_039592635.1 Gemmatimonadota bacterium | reverse complement strand
GTTTCGCGAGGCGATGTTGACCCGGCAGTTGGAGAAGAAACTCTCCAAGGACCGGATTCTGGATCTCTACCTCAACGTGGTCGAGTTCGGACCGGGCATCTACGGGGCCGAGGCGGCCTCTCTCCACTACTTCGGCCACCCGGCATCCGGCCTCTCTCCGCGACAAGGGGCCATGCTGGCCGCGGGTCTGCCGCGGAAGCGCTGGAATCCAGCCAGCGACAGTGAGTACTACGGGGCGAGCGTCGAGCGAATCCTGGACGTCCAGAAGCAACTTGAGTTCCTCGATCGTTACCTCGGTCCCTCGACGCCGGGCAGGATCGGCGTGGCGCCACCCGAGGTGCCTGCCCTTACCCCGTGAACCGATTCGGCCTTCCGCGCGTTATCTCCTGTCAGACCGCAGTGGGAATACGAGGCTGAAGGAGTGCCGCACCGGATGGAACTGACCTGTGCCCGCGTCCGCGAGGCTCTGTGGCCGTCGGACCGGCCGCGACGCCACGTGCCGGAAGAGGAATCGGCACGGGAGCACCTTTCCCGATGCGACAGCTGCCGGGCGTTCTTTGCTCGTGACGCCGGAGTTTCGCGTCTGCTGAGGCGGATCGCCGATGGCCTGGAGATCAAACCGACACCAGGCCTGCGGGTCTCATTGGCCAGGGCTCTGGTTGTGACTCCTACGCGGCCACGGCCTCCCGCATCAGATCGTCGCTCATTTCCGCGATGAACGTGAACATGTCGCGGGCCGCAGACCGCGCGGCGAGCGGCTTCGCTACGGTCCGCGCGTCCTCTCACCCTCGACCAGCGCCTCCTGAATCGGAATCTTGGGTCCGATGCTGGCGTAGACCGAGTAACTGAGCCCGAACAGGCCGAGGAAACCGGCCGTGATCGCAACTTCGATCCATCCGAACGGAATGCCCTCACCGTGCCAGGTCGATGGCACCACCGCCATGTACTTCTCGAGCCAGAACCCGACGAGGATGATCAGTCCGACGAAATACAGGTGACGCGAGTTCATCTTCGGAATCCGCCACAGCAGCAGAGCAAACGGAACGGCGAATACCAGCGCCATCTGAAGGTACAGAAGCGGAGCGAATCCGTGATCCAGTCGCTGTTCGAAGAAGACCGTCTCGCGTCCCAGGTTCCCGTACCAGATTGGAAGGTACTGCGAGAACCACATGTAGCTCCAGAAGATCGTGAAGGCGAACATCAGCTTGCCCAGATCGTGGAACTCGTACCTGCCCCAGACATCGTCCAGGTGGTACCGGCCCCGGTAGCGGTGCGCGATGACCGCGACGAGCGCCAGGAGGCAAAGCCAGCCGCTCATGAAGTACAGGGGTCCCCAGATCACGCTGTAGAAGCCGGGAATCAGCGACATGGTCAGGTCGAAGCTGAGCAGGCTGAAAACCAGCACCCAGGCCAGGATCAACACGGGGCCCAGCCAGGACATGATGCTCCTGGATCGGGCCGCCTCCTCTTCGTCTCCGCGCCACCCGCGCGAAAGCCCCTCGAGGTACTTCTTCCGCCAGCCCGACTGTCGCTCGGCCGCCGACGGCGCATCGGGTCGCAGGGACACCCGCAGGAAGTACATGCTGAGACTGTAAAGGACGAACAGGAGGATCCCGCCGCGCACGAAGACTCCGTTGTGCGTAAGCCACTCCCGGTTGATGTGCCCTTCGATCGGCTGCATCCACGGGAAGATGTACTCGGCGCCCCAGTACATGCCGACGAACACCAGCAGCGAGATCGGCAGGAAGCCGCCCGTGGCCTCGGCCACCCGGCGGAAGGGCTTGCCCCAATGTCCCTTGGCCGCGACCAGTATGGCGCCGAAGATCACGCCGGCCTGGGCTAGAGCCGTCCAGTACAGGAAGTTGATCCACACGGCCTGCCACGCGCGCTGTGGAGCACGGCCGAGCGCGATAGAGAAACCGACGACTCCCACGACGATCGCCACGAGCCACAGAGCTCCGGCGAGGCCGCTGATACGGCCTGAGACCGTGTTGAGCGCCAGCTCCTTCGTCTTATCTGAATCGTGCGAGCTCAAAGTATCGCCCATCCATTCGTGCGTGCGGTGTCGGTCCGGTTACTCGGCGACAGGAGCTTCTTCCTGCAGCTTTCGGACGTACTCCACCAGGTACCACCGATCCTCGTGCTGCACGCGCCGGTACGACGGCATCACGCCGCGTCCGTTCGCGATCATCCCGTAGATGTATCCATCCGACAGGTCCAGGGCCCGCTCCGACAGCAGGTTGAGCGTCGGCAACGGTGGCAGACGGTTGGGCCCGACCACCGGGCCGTCTCCCGCCCCGGTCTCGCCGTGGCACATCACGCAGAACTGAAGGTAGAGGACTTCGCCCTGCTCCAGCTCGTCCGCCGTGCCGGTGAGCGGGTTGGTCAGCAGGGTGTCCGCCGCCAGGAGGTCCAGGTGCCGAGCCGATCCGGCCGGGACGGTGCCCGGAACGGGGGGCAACGGCTGCGCTTCGTAGGTCTCGACGGAAGGCTGCGTCGTCATGGTCTCGAACCACGGCACGTACTTCACCTGGTCGTCGCAGGCCGACGTAGCCACGACAACGGCGACCACCAGGGCCGCGATGCGCAGGTCGGGTCGCAGGCTCATACGCCCACCTCCACCTCGACAGCGCCGGCATCGCGCACCAGCGACTCCACCCCGCTCTGCTCGGCTCCTGCCGCGGCGGGCACGTACACCCCGAACCGGTCCTCCGAGAAGCTCGTCCGGTACTGGGCCGACAGGCGGCCCGGCTTCTTCATGTGGTGCAGGACCCCGAGGAATCCGAACAGTCCGGTGAACAGAATCGTCATCTCGAACATGATGATGAAATAGGCCGGCCAGGACAGGATCGGCTTGCCCTGCGTCACCAGCGGGTATGCCACGGCGGTAAGCCCCGTCAGGGCCGTGGCTGTGGAGAAGCCCGTGATGCCTCCGATCAGGGCCCAGCGGCGAACCGGGCTGGCGACGATACCCATGGCTTCCTCGAGCTCCGGCGCCGGGAAGGGCGAGTACACGTCCAGATCGGAGTGCCCGTCCGCCATCAGTCGCTCGACCGCCTTCTTCGTCGCGCCCAGGGTATCGAACTGGGCCAGGATGCCGCTCATGAGTGGCCCCCGTGCTCGTGCTCGTGTGCCAGGTGCTCCTTGACCTCCGCGATGCTGATTACAGGCAGCGTCTTGGCGAAGAGCAGGAACCAGAAGAAGAACCAGGCGAAGCTTCCGACCATGATCGTCATTTCCGTCAGGGACGGCGTGTAGACCTGCCAGGCGCTCGGATCGAACTCGTGCGCCAGCGAGGTGACGATGATCACGAACCGCTCGTACCACATTCCGATGTTGACGAACACGGAGATGACGAACAGCGCCTTGAGACTATGCCGGGTGCGCTTGAACCACAGGCTCATCGGCACCACGACGTTACAGAACACCATGATCCAGAACGGGCCCTTGTAGAAACCCGTGCCCCGCCAGCGGAAGCTCTCGATCTCGATCGGATCCGCGGAGAACCAGGCCAGGAAATACTCCATGCCGTACGCGTACCCGACGATCAGGGACGTGAACAACAGGAGCTTGGACATGTTGTCGAAGTGATACTTCGTGATGTACTTGTCGAGGCCGAAAGCCCAGCGCAGCGGGATGGTGATCGTGATCACCATCGCGATCCCCGAGAAGATCGCGCCCGCCACGAAATAGGGCGCGAAGATCGTCGAGTGCCACCCGGGCACGATGCCCATCGCGAAGTCCCACGACACCACACTGTGAACCGACAGCACCAGCGGCGTGGCGATCCCGGCCAGGTACAGGTACAGGCGTCGATAGTGAGCCCAGTCTCTGACCGATCCGGTCCACCCCAGCGAGAAGGCCCCGTAGAGCTTCTTCTTGATTCCCGTGAACTTGTCGCGAAGCACGGCGAGGTCGGGAATCAGGCCCAGGTACCAGAACACGAGGCTGATCGTGAAGTACGTGCCGATCGCGAACATGTCCCAGACCAGGGGCGATCGGAAGTTGGGC
Organism: Gemmatimonadota bacterium; assembly: GCA_039592635.1. Lineage (GTDB taxonomy): Bacteria > Gemmatimonadota > Gemmatimonadetes > Palauibacterales > Palauibacteraceae > Benthicola. The sequence goes on along the minus strand of JBDHBK010000056.1, from coordinate 4,798 downwards.
CACAGCAAGCGAGTCGAGGGGTAGGGCACCAGGTAGTAGAAGTACCATACCCGGCCGAGGTGTATGAGCGGGAACAGGCCCGCCGTCATCACCGCGAAGATCGTCATCGCCTCGGCCGTCCGGTTGATCGTCGTGCGCCAGCCCGACCGGACCAGGTATAGCACGGCCGAGATCAGCGTACCGCTGTGCGCGATGCCGACCCAGAAGACGAAGGTGACGATGTAGACGCCCCAGTTGACCGGGTTGTTGATCCCGGCCCGACCCATGCCGTCTCGAATCTGTATGGCCCACGCGACGCCTGCCGCCGCGATGAGCACGAGGCAGATCCCGAGCAGCAGCCAGTATCTCTTGTACGGCGTGGAGATTGGCCGGCTGATGTCCCGGTTCGCGTCGGCGAGACTCGGCAGTCCCTCTCTCGGAACTTCGATTTCGGCTGTTGCCATCAGTGCTCCGGCGCCTCTTCCGCCGTCTCTTCGTGTTCCCCGGCTCCATGCGCGCCCTCGGGCAACGCGGCGTGGGTCACGCTCTTCAGATAGGTGATCGCCGGCCGGGTATTGAGCTCATCCAGCATGGCGTAGCCGCGGGCGCCCTTGGCCTTCCGCGACACCCGGCTGGCCGGGTCCTTCAAGTTCCCGAACACGATCGCCTGCGTCGGACACGACTGCATGCACGCGGTCTGGATCTCGCCGTCCTCGACGAACCGTCCCTCGTCTTTCGCGTCCAGCTTGGCCTTGTTGATCCGCTGGACGCAGAACGTGCACTTCTCCATCACGCCCTTGGAGCGCACCGTCACGTCGGGGTTGAGCTGCAGGTTCAGCGGATACGGGAACTCGTAGGTGAACCAGTTGAACCGGCGCACCTTGTACGGACAGTTGTTGGCGCAGTACCGCGTCCCCACACATCGGTTGTAGATCTGAGCGTTGAGGCCCTCCGGAGTGTGATACGCCGCGTACACCGGACAGACCGGCTCGCACGGGGCGTCGCCGCAATGCTGGCACAGAGTCGGGAAGTGGATTCCCTGGAATCCCTCTTCCGTTTCCTCGTAGTAGCGCATGATCTGCATCCAGGACATCTCACGGCCCTGGCCACACAGGTCTTCGCCCACTACGGGGAGGTTGTTCTCGGAGTAGCACGCCGTGACACATGCCCCGCAGCCCGTGCAGGCGTTCAGGTCGATCGACATGCCCCATCGGTACGGACTCTGCGGATCGGAGTCGAACGCCGCCTCGACGAGCGTGGTCAGATCGACCTGGTGCTCCATCGCGTTCGGCACATCATGAACGTTGATGATCTCCGCGATCTCGCGATCGAGGTCGTAGTCGTGACCCTGCATGATCACGAGCTTGCCCCGCTGGCCGGTGGCCGTGAGCGTGGCCGCGGCGCCTGCGTAAGCGAGGGCGCCGCTGCGCAGATCGGGCGTGCCGTCCAGCAGGTCGAGCGCGTTGAAGCCCCTGCCGGCTGCGGTGCGTCCGTACGCGGAGTGCCCCTGGCCGAGCGGAACGGCCAGCGTGTCGGGGCGGATCCCCTTGTAGACGTAGGCCGGCGCCGTAACGCTTCCACCAGCGGTCGTCACCTGCACCAGATCGCCGGTCTCGACGCCCAGAGGTCCGGCGGTTTCCGGGTGGATCTCCACCCAGGCGTTCCATACCGCCTTGGTAACCGCGTCCGGCAACTCCTGCATCCACGGCCGATTCGCGCCTCGTCCGTCGTAAAACTGAACGGTCGGAAACGCGATCAGCGAGAAGTCCTCGGGACCTTCGGGGGTCCGGAACGAGTAGTTGGCTGCCGCTGCGGTCAGCGCCGGCGCAACGTCCGGCAGCTCGGGCACGCCGAGGGCAACGCCACCTTCGGACAGGGCCTGGTGCCACCAGTCTTCGAAGGTCGGCGCGTCATCGCCGATGCGGCTGTGCAGTTCCTGCCACACCGCCTGCAGGTAGCTTCGGTAGTCCGCCGCCCCGAAGGCCTCCGCGGCACCCGCCGCGGCCGCGATCTGGAGGAGAATGTCCTCGCGCTGCCGGGTATCGAATACCGGCTGCATCACGGGCTGAGCGAGCCCCATGTACCCACGGCTGAGCAGGCCGTCTCCCCACGACTCGAGCTCGTGGTGCGATGGCAGGATCCAGCTGGCCGTCGCCGCCGTCTCATCGGCATGCGGTGAGAGCGAGATGACGTTGGGCACGTTGGCCAGAGCTTCGGCGAACCCGAGCGAAGCGGGCATCGCGTACGCCGGGTTGACCCCGGCCACGATCAGGGTCTGGATCTCACCGTCGTTCATACGACGGCCCAGATCGGCGATGGCCGCAAACGGCACGTGCCGTCCCCGGACCATCTCGCCATCGAACTTCACCGTGGTTCCGATGGCTCCGGAGACATAGTTGAGCAGGATGACGGCGAGGTGAGCATCGGTGGCCGACGCTCCCTGGCCGGAAATGCCGGGCGGAACCGCGACGGGTGCCTGCGCCTCTGCGAAGTGTTCGGCCAGACTCCTCAGCTTGTCGGCTTCGACGCCCGTCGCCTCGGCGACGCTGTCGATCGTGAACGGGGCGAGTGCCGCTTCAACGCGGGCCGCCCGGCCGTCTGCCTTCCGCGCCGCGACTTCACGCGCCAGTGCCAGCGCGACGAGGCTCTCGGTGCCGGAGCGCGCGGGAATCCACTCGTCGGCCTTGAGTCCAGATTGGGAAAGTCGAGGGGCGACGAATGAGAAGCGGGCCTGAATCCCGTGATCCGGGAAGCGGCCGGCCGCGAAACGGGCGCCCATCTCCACGGGGGCCAGCCACGTTCCGAGGAAGTCGGCCCCGAAGCAGACGACGTGATCGGATTCGTTGATCGCATAGGTTGGGATCGCGTCGACTCCAAACGCGATTCCGTTCGCCGTGCGCAGCGCCTCCAGACCGAGAGGCTCCCACGGCATCCACGTGGCACCCACGGCGGCGGCCCACTCCTGGTAGAAACGAGCGGCCGTTCCGATGGCGGGTGGCGTGAGAAGCACGGTCGACCCGCTGGCCACGGCGGCACCGGCTGCCGCGATCCCATCTTCCCAGGTCGCCTCGGACAGGCCATCTCCGGCTCGTTGCCGGGGGCCCGGCACCCGATCCGGATCGTACAGGTCCTGGAGGGTCGAGTGCGCCAGCGCAGACAGCCCCCCAACCGAGTTCCGTCCGGGATTGCCCTCCAGTTTGATCACCCGGCCGTCACGCACGCTCGCGTGGATCGCAAGGGGCTCGGGTCCCGCCCCGGTGAGCAGGGTCGCGTAGGACACGTTCGTGCCCGGAACGATGTCGTCGGGCGGGATCAGGTAAGGGATGAGCTTGTCACCGTTGTCAGGCGGACCGCACGCGGCGGCTGCCGCTCCGGCACCCGCAACGCCCATTACCTTGAGGAACTGACGTCGGGTCGTACCCTCGCCCGTGTTCTCCACGGCCGCCGTTCCGTTCCCGCTATCTTTCACGTCGCCGTCATTCATTCGGTCGTGGTCCGTGATCAATAGTGACAGGCGAAGCAGTCGATCGGGCCCCGGTTGGCCCCGTACTGCTGATCCAATCGACGCGGATACAGTCCGATCGGCTGGCGCTCGTCGGGTGTCTCGGGCGGCGGGAACTGCTCGATCAGCAGTCGATCCGTCGCCACGTCCGTGTCCTCACCCACCGCCCAGTGGCAGTCGAGACACCAGCCCATCTTGAGTGAGGAGTACTTGTAGACCCGGTCCATCTCTTCGACCTTGCCGTGGCATTCCTCACACTCCACCTGGCTCCGGATGTGCGCTCGGTGTGGGAACTGAACGAAACCGGGCACCGTGTAGATGCGCTCCCAGGGAACCGGCTCGCCGGAGTCGTAGTAGCCGCGGAGGCGCTGAATCGGCTCGAGGTTGGCGCCCACGATCCGGTGACACCCCATGCACAGGTCGACCGACGGCATCACCGCTACGGCCGTCTGATCCGAGCTCCCATGGCAGTACTCACACTGCATCTGCAGTTCCTGTGTGTGGAACCGATGACTGAAGGGGATCGGCTGCTCGGGGCCTTCGGTGGCGTTCTCGTGAGCCGCGATGGCTTCGTCCGCGGTCTGCCCGGTGGGAGTGCGCGGCTTGATCGGGTCGATCCTCGCCGGAGCCTCCTGAGGGGCCGCCGCCTCTGCCTCCTGCCCGGTGGCTTCCTGCGCGCTGCCCCCGAGGACGAGAAAGGCGACTGGCAAGCAGACGGTTGCGATCGCGGCCGCTGCGATAAGCCTGTGGCGTAAAGTCATTGGTCCTATCGGTGTTCGAACGATCCTGCGGCGGCGTCCGGCCGTCCCCGCCTGGCGACCCGCGCCGGTTCCGGAAATAGAGGGGGCAAGGTATCAGATTTGGGGGTCGGCGCAAGACGGCCGCGAACCCTGCGGAAAGCGGTCGGTTGCCGTCTTACCTTGACCTCTTGAGACACCTCTACTACCTTCTTCGGTCTCGCGAGCGGGGGGTGGTTCCTCCGCTCGCGAGTGCACGTTCGGGGGGCCTTAGCTCAGCTGGCTAGAGCGCTACGTTGACATCGTAGAGGTCACTGGTTCGAGTCCAGTAGGCCCCATCGATGCGGCTGTTTGATAAGTTGTTTGTCGTTGATTTCGGGGGCTGTAGCTCAGTTTGGTTAGAGTGCCGGTCTGTCACACCGGAGGTCGCGGGTTCGAGTCCCGTCAGCCCCGTTTCACCCCGCAAGGGGCCGTAGCTCAGTCTGGGAGAGCGCTTGAATCGCACTCAAGAGGTCGCGGGTTCGAGTCCCGCCGGCTCCACTTCTGCCACCGTAGCTCAGAGGTAGAGCACTCGATTCGT
>JBDHBK010000055.1:0-8824 GCA_039592635.1 Gemmatimonadota bacterium | reverse complement strand
GACCGAATCGCAGTCCGGGACTCCATCATGACCCTGGATCGCTCGCGCCCTCCCGAGGCCGGCCCGGCTCGCCCTCTGTCGATTCCGCGGCCCGAGCGCCTCCGGCTTCCGAACGGATTGACGGTGGCTGCGGTGCGCCGCCCCCGACTCCCCGAAACGAACCTCGCCCTGGTGTTGCCTGCAGGCGCGGACTCGATGGGTCCGGAGTTGGCGGGACTGGCGTCCCTGGTGGCGAAAGTCCTTCCCGAGGGTTCGTCCGGGAAGACCTCGCGTGAGATGGCCACGATGCTCGATGGCTTGGGTGTCCATCTCGGGGTAGCGGTCGGGTACGATTCCATGATCCTCCGCCTTCACACGCTGTCCGGTCAGCTGGAGCCCGCCCTCCGGGCCCTGGCTTCGGTGGCACTCGCGCCGGACTTCCTGGCCGCCGAGGTGGACCGGTGTCGCTCCGAGCGGCTCGACGCCATCCGGCGCTCGAGGGATGAACCCGCCGAGGTGGCGGCCGATGTCATGGCCGAGCTCCTGTACGGGAATCATCCTTACGGACGCCTCACCCGCGGTCGAGAGGAATCGGTCGAACGACTGGACCGCGCCGACCTGGTCGAGTTCCATGCGCGCCGCTTCAGCCCCCGGGCGGCCACCCTCGTCGCGTGCGGAGACCTGCCTGACGACTTCGACGACCTCGTAACGGGCTGCTTCGGCGCATGGCGTGGGGTGGAGGTGGGCCACGGACCTCCGGACGAGGTTGCGGCCGTTTCGAGTCCGGGCATCGTGCTCGTGGATCGTCCGGGCAGCGGCCAGTCCGAGATCCGTTTGGGGGCGATCGGATTCAAACGGGGGGATCCGGACGAGCCTGTCGCGCGGGTGACCAACGCGATCCTCGGTGGGCTGTTCAACTCGCGGCTCAACATGAATCTGCGCGAGGACAAGGGCTGGACCTACGGCGCCCGGTCCACGCTTTCACTCCGGCGTTCCAGGGGGCCTCTGAGTCTGCGGGCCGCGGTCGAGACCGCGGTAACGGGTGCCGCCGTCCGGGAGATGTTGCGCGAGGTCGAGGCGATGCGGGAAACGCTCCCCAGCGAAGGCGAGATGCGAACGGCCTCCGGTGCTCTGACCCGGTCGCTGCCCCTGCGGTTCGAGACGAATTCGCAGATCAGGGGCACGATCGCCGAACAGGTGATCTACGGCCTGCCCGACGACTACTGGTCCAGGTTCTCGAGCCGGATCGGCGGAGTGTCGCGAGACAGCGTCATGGAACTGGCCATTCGGACGGCCGATCCCGACGGGATGGCGATTCTCGTGGTCGGTGACTCGGACAAGGTGCTGCGGGACCTGGAAAAGCTGGGGCCGGTCACTCTGCGAGGGGTGCCTTGAGCTTCGGTATGTTTTCGGTTATTTTGACTATGTGTCTGCGGTGACCGATTGAGCGAATCAGAGATGAAATCCGGGGCCTCGGGTCTGAGGTCCAGTCGCTCCGTGTACCGGGGCCGGATACTGGACGTTCGCGAGGACATCGTGCGGTTCCCGAACGGAAGCGAGGGCATCCTCGAGATCGTTCGACACCGCGGTGCGGCTGCGGTTCTCCCGCTGTACGGGCCGGAGGACTGTGAGCACGGAACGGGCCCGGACGTGGTCTTGTTGCGTCAGTTCAGGTACGCGTCGGGCGGCACGCTGTGGGAAGCGCCGGCGGGCAAGCTGGACGAGGGGGAAGCCCCGGAAGTCTGTGCGTTCCGGGAGCTGGAGGAGGAGGCGGGGATCAAGGCCAGCCGGCTGATTCCGCTCACCACCCTCCTCACCACGCCGGGATTCTCGGACGAGCGTGTTCACCTCTTCCTGGCCACTGGCCTGGAACAGGGTCACCAGGCGCTCGAGGAGCACGAGGTCATCGAGTGCCACCGCATGCCCCTTTCGAGGGCGGTGGACATGGTCCTGTCCGGTGACATAGTGGACGGGAAGACCGTCAGTCTGTTGCTGATGGCAGCGGTTGCACCGGCCCTGTGGGGCGGATGACCGTCCTTCGGCGGGCAAGGCGCAACAATCGAGGACTGGCAGGTGTCAGAAGGACAGGGGAAGAGATCTGTCCCGGCGGTGACTGCGCCGGGAGACTCATAGAAGACAAGCGATAGCGGAGTGATCTCGAGGGTGCCACCAGGTTCGGCGCCGATCGGATGGTCGCTCCCGGGCGGGGAAGCCGGGGAACGCGGGAGAACGAAATGCTGAACGCGACAGAGTCCAGACGGCTCGAAGGTTCCGAATCGCGCGTCGATGAGCGGACGCTGCGGGCGAGCCTCAAGGAGTTGGATGACGCGGCGTTGGTAGCGGAATACCTGGACGGCCGGCGGCACGCCTTCCACGAGCTCGCCGAGCGCTATCACACGCGCCTGCTGAACTTCATCTACCGTACGATCGGAGACCGCGATCGTGCCGAAGACCTGGTCCAGGAGACATTCGTACGTGTGTACCGTCACCTGCACCGGTTCGATCCGACCAAGAAATTCTCGACGTGGATCTACACGATCGCGAGCAACCTGGCGAAGAACGAGCTCCGCAACCGGTCGCGCAATCCCCTGGTTCTCTTCCAGGCGATCAAGAAGCACTGGGAAGCGGACCACCGGCCGCTGCAGTGGGAGGACAGCTCCTACTCGCCGGATGATCTGTATCGCAAACGGCACCTGCGAGAGCAGGTCGAGAAGGCCGTGGCCGAGCTGCCGGAGCACCACCGGGTCGTGTTCGTCCTGCGCGAGATGGAGGGCAAGACGTACGAAGAGATTTCGGAGATCACCGGAGTCACTCTGGGTACCGTGAAGTCGCGTCTGAACCGGGCTCGGAACAAGTTCGCCCTCATTATCGGCCCCATGCTGGAATAGGTGCCGGTGTACGCGGTTGAAGTACTCTGAGAGGCGGCCACCCGGCCGCCTCTCTTACATCCGGGAACCCGCGGGAACAACCTTTCGACACGCGCGTAGTATTCGCACGCTGGAGGCAATCGACCTGTTCCGGGTCGTTGGGGCGTTAACGGACGAAATCTGGTACACGCTATGTCGTGCGATCAATTCATTGAACGGTACACGGAATTCCGGGATGGGCTCCTGGATGCCGAGGATGTGGCTGAGGTCGAGACGCACCTGGCCGCCTGTCCGTGCTGTGCCCGGTACGATCGGGTGATGCGACGCGGTCTCGAGCTACTGTCGGATATCCCGCTACCCGAGAGTTCCGACGACTTCATGCCCCGGTTGCGCCACCGGTTGTACAACGTGGATTGCGGCGTGGCCGATGGACGCAGGAGCTTCGGCGGGAGCGCCGCACTGATAGGAGTGGCTGCGGTCGGTCTGCTGGCCCTGTTCTGGCTCCCGTTCGCGGCGAGTGTGCCCCTGGAGATGGAGCTTCCTGCCGTGTCCGCGCAGTATCCCCCGGAGGGGTCCCTGGAGCCGCCGTCGCTCTTCCGCAGCGGTCCGTTCGTGACTACCCTCCTGCTTGAAGAAGAATCGTACCTGGACGGATATCTCACGGAGTTCGAGTGGCCGCCTTCTTCGCAGTCGCATTCCGCTGTCGCCATCGAAGCTTCCTACCTCAGGTCGGAGCCCGCGCTCTTCAACCGCTGAGTTCTGCGATGCGAATCGACGGCGGAGTCCTGCCGCGGGGGATCGCTTGAGCCTCGCAGCAGATCGTAGTCTTCGCAGCCTGGTCGATCGGGGCGAGGTCGAGGGTGTGTTCTTCTTCCACGGCGACGCCGAGCGGCTGCGCGACGATGCCGCGCGGGCCCTGGTGGAAGCGGCGATCGATCCGGCCACCCGTGATTTCAATCTCGACACTTATCGAGCATCCGAGGTCAGCTCGGAAGCCCTGGCGGCCTCGCTGGCGATGCCGCCAGTGATGGCTCCCCGGCGGGTCGTGGCGCTGTTTGGCGCCGAGCGCCTGACCCCGACGGGATGTGGTGTCGTCGAAAAGGTGCTGGAGCGAACGCCGCCCGAACTCACGCTGGTGGTTACGGCCACGATTCCCAAGGGGTCTCGCAAGGCGTTCTACCGGAAGATGAAGCAGGGTGCCGTGGCACTGGAGTGGGCCGCCCCACGTGACGCCGAGATTCCCGGCTGGCTGATCGAGCGGGCGACCGAAAAGCACGGCATCTCACTGGATTCCCGCGCCGCAGCGGCTCTGGCGGCGGCGGTGGGCGCGGACCTCGGATTGCTGGAAGCCGAACTGGAGAAGCTGGCCGCGACCGGAGACGATACGCCGGTGACGATCGAACGGATCGCCGAGGTGGTGCCCAATGTCCGACAGGTCAACCGGTGGGCGTGGCTCGATTCGGTAGCCGAACGCGATTACCGCACCGCCTTGAAAGACCTGCCGATCCTTCTCTCAGGTCCTGATTCCAGCGCCGTGGGATTGATCAACGCGATGACGGACCACCACGTGCTCCTCGGGATCGCCGCCGAGGGAGGCGCCTCACTCCTCGAGCGCACCCTGGGTGAAGTGGGTAAGCCTTACCTGAAGTTCAAGGTGCGTACGTTCGCCAATCAGTCGCGCCGCTGGACCGGGCAGGAGATTGAGCGGGCGCTCCGGCTCCTGAGGCGAGCGGATGCACGGTCCAAGACCACAGGTGGTCGAGATGGGGCCGTTCTGGAAGAGCTCCTGCTCGGACTTCAGGCTCTGCAGGCTGCGGGCCGATCGTGACGTCGATCGGCTTCCGGGGGATCGCCCGGACCGGGTGGCGTTCGGTAAGCTGGACGGTCCTGCTCATGGCGGCGGCTGCGGGCCTGGCGCCCCCTGCGGCTGGGCAGACGAGTTCCGTACTCGACTCGGTTGAGCGCTCGGCTGATCTGGGGGAGGCGGGCGAGGCCAGGCGTTTGCTCGCGGAATGGTTCGCTTCCCCGGAGGCTTCCGACAGAGGAGCCGATGTGGAGCGGGCACGCTTTCTCCGCGCGCGGCTGACGTCCGACCTGGATTCGGCCCGGGTAGACTACCTGTGGGTCGCCGTGCGGGCCGACGACCGCTACGGTGCCGCGGCGTGGCTCAGGCTGGCCCAGTTGTACGTCGCCGAGGGGCGGCTCGACCGCGCGGAGCAGACGCTGGCGAGGATGCGGGCCGACTTCCCCGGCAGTTCGCTGACCTTCACCTCCTGGCTGTGGACCGGAAATGTGCGTTCTGCAGCCGGTGACCCCGCAGGTGCGTGTGCAGCGTGGGACACCGCTGCTTCCCTGCAGGGGAGTCCCGCCACGCAGTCTGATCGGGAACTCGTCCGGTCAGCGCTGGAGGGCTGTCGCGGTCCCCGGGACGCTGCGGTGCCCACCGAGTCGTTCTCCGTGCAGTTGGGGGCCTTCGGCTCGAGGGAAACGGCCGACGAGCTTCGCAATCGGGTGGCGGCCACAGGTGCGACGGCGCGCGTCGTCGTCCCCGTGGATCCGGACGGGCTGTACCGGGTTCGCTCCGGCCGGTTCGCCGGTCGTGAGGAAGCGGCTCGCCACGCGGTGCATCTCGCGGAGGCCGGCTTCGAGAGCATCGTGGTTCCGGGGGAGCCGTGAGCCGGGCCGCGGCGAACACGCCGCTCATCCAGCAATACCTGGACGTGAAGGCCCGTCACCCGGACTCGATCCTTTTCTTCAGGGTCGGTGACTTCTACGAGATGTTCTTCGAGGATGCCGAGGAAGGAAGTCGCCTGCTCGGGATCACGCTGACCTCCAGGAACAACGGTGGTTCGGGACACGTGCCCCTGGCCGGAGTCCCCGCCAAGGCCATCGACGACTACCTGCCCAGGCTCGTACGACAGGGCCGGCGCGTCGCCATCTGCGAGCAGGTCGAGGATCCCGCGGAAGCGGACGGCATCGTGCGCCGGGAAGTCACCGAGATCGTCACGCCGGGCGCCACCCTGGAGGATTCACTTCTCAGCGCCGGGAGGAACAACTTCGTGGCGGCGGTGGCGGGGACCGATCCGCTAGGCATCGCGACCGCCGATCTGTCCACCGGCGAAGTCGAGGTGAGGGAGTGTCGCCCGGGCGCCGTGGCTGACGAACTCACGCGGCTCGAGCCGGCCGAAGTGGTGACCGCCTCGGAGTCCGTGACACTGCCCGACGGTCCGTGGGTGGTGACCGAGCGTGAGGATTGGCGCTTCGCTCCGGACGTGTCCGCCGAGGTGATCAAGAGGCTCTATCGGGTGCGGGACGTCGCGGGGTTCGGACTCGACGCTGGCGAGAACCCCCACATGCTGGGCGCCATCGGCGCCGTCCTGGGCTACCTGGAGGAGGTGCGACCGGGCGGTACGGGACACCTCAAGGCCCCTCGCGTCGAGCGGTCCGGCCAGTACCTGCACCTGGACGAGATGACACGCCGGAACCTGGAGGTTGTCGAGCCGATACGCGGTGACGCGGACGCGACGCTTCTGCACGTGCTGGATCGCACGCTCACTCCGATGGGGCGCAGGATGCTGAGACGTCGTCTGCTCGCTCCGCTCGTGGATCTTCCGGAAATCGAGGCGAGGCTCGAGGCGGTCGCCGAGCTGCGTGCTTCGCCCGGTGACAGGCGTGCGATGCGCGAGGCACTCCGTGACATTCAGGATTTGGAGCGTCTCGCGGCCAAGATCTCCGCCGGGCGGGTCAATCCCCGCGAGCTCCTCGCCCTCGTCCGGTCTCTGAGCGCGCTTCCCGCGATCGTCGACGCGGCAGGTGATCCGGCGGCGGCCCGCTTGCAGGAAATCCTCGCTGACTTCGACGTCCTGGACGATGTGCGGGAGGCCGTAGAGGCAGCGATCGATCCGGAGGCGCCAGTCCTGCTCTCGGCCGGAGGGGTAATACGATCGGGCTACTCGGCCGAACTCGACGAGATCCGGGCCCTGCGCGACGGTGCCGTGGACTGGATTGCCGGGTTGCAGGCCAGCGAGAGAGCGAGCACCGGAATCGAGAGCCTGAAGATCGGCTACAACAAGGTCTTCGGGTACTACATCGAGGTCACGCGCAGCAACCTGCCTCGAGTGCCAGATCGATACATCCGGAAACAGACGCTCTCGAACGCCGAACGCTACGTGACGCCGGAACTGAAAGAAGGCGAGGAGAAGATCCTGGACGCCGAAACCGGGATCGCCTCCCTCGAAGCACGTCTGTTCACGGCCCTGCGGGAGTCCCTCGAGTCGGCCACCACGCGCCTGCAGGACACGGCCGAGCGCGTCGCGAAGCTGGATGTCCATGCGGCGCTGGCCGACGTGGCGGAGAGGAATGGCTACGTGCGGCCGCAGATGAGTACGGAGTTCGGCCTGGAAGTCCGGGCCGGCCGGCATCCAGTGGTCGAGCAAATGATCGCCCGCGAGGACTTCATACCGAACGATGTCGCTCTCGATCGCGGCGCCTTCGCGATGATTCTGACCGGCCCCAACATGGCCGGCAAGTCCACGGTGCTGCGCCAGGTGGGCCTGATCTCGCTCATGGCCCAGAGCGGTTCATTCGTACCGGCCGATTCGGCCAGGCTCGGGATATGTGACCGGATCTTCACCCGGGTTGGAGCCTCCGACAGCCTGGCGCGGGGTCAGAGCACGTTCATGGTCGAGATGACGGAGACGGCGGCCATTCTCAGTGGAGCGACGGACCGGAGCCTCATTCTGCTGGACGAAATCGGTCGGGGGACATCGACATACGACGGGGTCGCGATCGCCTGGGCCGTAACGGAGTTCATCCACGACCGGATAGGGGCTCGCACGATCTTCGCGACCCACTATCACGAGCTGGTGGAGCTGGCCGACCAGTTGGCGGGCGTCTCGGCCTGGAACGTGGCGGTGCGAGAGACGGGTGAGGACATCGTCTTCCTTCGACGGTTGGAACCCGGAGGCTGCGACCGCTCGTACGGCGTGCACGTCGCTCGGCTCGCCGGCGTCCCTCACGAGGTCATACAGCGGGCCTTCACCGTGCTGCATGAACTGGAGGACGGCCCCGGGGGCGGCACCCGGCTCAGCCACCTGGGCGAGCGCGAGCGAGGCCAGTTGACGCTGTTCGACCTGCGGCCGTCACGCCTGGTGGAGAGGCTGTCGGAGCTGGACACCGAGCGGTTGACGCCGATCGAGGCACTCGTGGCGCTCGAAGAACTCCGCCGCCTGGCGGAAGAGGAGGGACCGTGAGGTCGGCGCTCTCCATCGTGCTACTGTTCATCGTGGCAGGCTGTGCGGATACGGTGAATCCGACCGCCGGTGGACTCAGGCTCGGGGTTCAGAACGCTCCGCTCAAGCCGCCGGTGCGTGTGGACTCGCTGCACCCGTTCGAGTACCCGCCCGCGGCCTGGTCGTACGGAGCGAGCGGCACCACCGTGCTGAAGATCCTGATCTCGGAAACCGGCTCGGTGGATTCCGCGTTCGTGCTGCAATCCAGCGGCGATCCGGCCCTGGACTCGGCGGCGATCGTCAACTCCCGGCACCTGGTGTGGGAGCCGGCCGAACAGGGAGGGCGCCCGATTCCGATCTGGGGACGCCTTCCCGTCATATATCCGAGACCGGAGGAGCGTCCCGATGAACCATAGGCCGCACCCGAAGCCGTACGACGACGTACTCCAGACCATTGACTCGACCCCTCTGATCCGTCCGAATCGAGTGCCGGACGGATCGCGCACCCCGGTGTACGTGAAGGCCGAGTCGTTCAACCCGGGCGGTTCGGTGAAAGACCGGATCGGGGTGGCCCTGATCGAGGCGGCCGAGAGGGACGGGTTGCTGCAGCCGGGCGGAACCATCGTCGAAGGGACCTCCGGAAACACGGGAATCGGATTGGCCGTGGCGGCGGCCGTAAAGGGCTATCGGTGCGTGTTCACCATCCCCGACAAGATGAGCGATGAGAAGGTGCGCCTGCTGCGAGCG
>JBDHBK010000054.1:0-8905 GCA_039592635.1 Gemmatimonadota bacterium | reverse complement strand
TCAGCCGTCCTCACGCATTCGGCGTTTGAGTTCCTCGAGTTGGAGCTCGGCCAGGTCTTCGCGGGTGAGGCCCGGGCTCTCATCACCGAAGTCGTCCACGCCGGGGCCGCTATCCAAATCCCGGTCGACCGCGCGACCCGCGGCCCCGAGATCTTCTTCCCGCTCGATGGCGTCTGCCAGACGGTCGAACTCGTCCACGCTCGAGCGACCTCCGCCGCGCATGCGCTCGGTGCTTCCGGCCCGTCTGGAGCGGATCGCCAGGACATCCTTCCGGGCCCGCGCTTCCTTGAGCTGTTCGGTCTGCTCGACGACGGTCTGACGCTGCATCGCCAGCTCGGCCTCGGCCGCCTCGATCTTCTGAATCCACACGTCTATGGCGACCCGGTGCTTCGCCTCGAATCGCAGGGCGACCTCTACCGTCTCTTCGTCGCCTATGCCCTGTGCCTGCACCGCGCGACGGTGGCAGTCGTCGGCCTGCTTCACTTCGCGCTCGTGCGCCAATCGGAGCTTCTTGACCTGCTCCTCGAGCAGCGGTACCTGGGACTTCGTCTCGATCAACTCTTCGCGCATGCCATCGAGGAGTCTCTCGACGTCCTCACGGCTCGCGTCGCCGGACTTGCCCTCCAGGGCTTCGAGCGCCGATTCGATCGCGTCTTTCAGCTTCTTGAACATGTCATGATTCTAACGCCCAGCTTGTCCCGGTGGAACCCGCCCGGGTACCATGGAGTTGCAGAGTTCAGGTCGGAGACCGACTGACTCCGCGACGGCGCACCAGGGTTCCGAGGCCAGGCTGAGACATGCGAGACATCGATACTCTGACCGAAGAAAAGGCCAGCCAGGGCCAGCGTGTCGAGGTGTACCCTGTCGAGGGCATGCACTGCGGAGCCTGCAGCTCGGCGGTGGAGCGCGCCCTCAACCGGGTGGAGGGTGTCCGGGCAGCCGTGAGCCTCCCGGCCGAGACGGCGAGTGTTCGTTTCGTCGCAGGGGATGTCGCATTCGAGGTGCTCGAGCAGGCGGTGGCCGACGCGGGCTTTCGGCTCGTGGCGCGCAACCCCCTGGAGGACCGGGCGGAGCGAGAGCGAGAGCGCTTGCGGCGGGACGCGGAGAAGGTCGCAGTCGCGCGACGGCGAATGGTCGTGGCCTGGGCTCTCACCATCCCGATCATGGCCTGGATGATCCCCGAGATGTTCTTCGGCATTCCGTGGCCGAGCGCCGCCGCGTTTCATGTGGGCCTGGTGGTGCTGGCGCTTCCCGTGCTCCTGGGACCGGGGCGGGAAACGATGGTCAGCGGACTGCGCGCTCTCTGGAACCGCCGCCCCAACATGGACAGCCTTATCGCGCTGGGCGCGGGAGCCGCCGTACTGACGGGCTTTGCAGCGCTTCCGCACCACTTCGGCGCCGGCCCGATGATCATGAACTACGCCGGCGTCGGGGCGATGATCATGGCCATTCACCTGACGGGCCGGTTCGTGGAGACCAAGGCCCGCGGCCGGACGTCGGCGGCCATCCAGAAGCTGCTGTCCCTGGAGGCTCGAACGGCAAGGGTCGTCCGCGACGGAGAGGAGATCGAGGTTCCAATTTCCTCGGTCGTTCTGGGAGACCTGATGGTGGTTCGCCCGGGAGAGAAGATTCCCACCGATGGCCTCGTCGAGTCCGGACACAGCGCGGTGGACGAATCGCTGGCGACCGGCGAGTCGATGCCGGTAGACAAGACGGTGGGTGATCCGGTCATCGGCTCTACCGTGAACCGGCAGGGCCTGCTGCACGTGCGCGCCACGGGGGTGGGCGAGAACACGTTCCTGGCGAGTGTCGTTCGCATGGTTGAGCAGGCCCAGGGCAGCAAGGTACCGATCCAGGAATTCGCCGACCGCGTGACCGCTGTGTTCGTCCCCATCGTGCTGGCGGTCTCGCTTGCCACTCTGCTCGGCTGGCTTCTGTTTCCCGGGTTCTTTCACGCTGTGGTCGAGCGGGCAGCAGCGGTCATTCCATGGGTGCAGCCCGATCTTGGACGGACCTCCCTGGCCGTATTCGCCGCCCTCGCCGTGCTGGTCATCGCCTGCCCCTGTGCGCTAGGCCTGGCGACGCCTACCGCGCTGATGGTCGGCACTGGACTGGGGGCGGAGAACGGGATCCTGATTCGGGACGGGGCTGCCATCCAGACTCTCGAGGGGGCCGGCGTCGTCCTGTTCGACAAGACGGGAACGGTCACCCGGGGAGAGCCGTCGGTGACCGATGTCGTGGCAGCGCCCGGCTGGTCGGAGATGGATGTGCTCCGCGTCGCCGGCTCGGTCGAGCACGGCTCGGAACACCCCCTCGGCCAGGCCGTAGCGAGAGCCGCATCGGAAGAGGGTCTCTCGCTTTTTCCACCACTCGAATTCGAGGCTCATGTCGGACTCGGCGTCTCCGGAGTCATCGATGACGTCGTCGTGCTGGTGGGCAGCGAACGCCTGCTGCAGGAGCGAGAGGTCGACCCGGGCCCGCTGGCTGAGGCCGCCGGCGACCTCGAGGCCCGCGGCCGCACGGCCATGTTCGTGGCGTCGGGAGGCCGAATCGCGGGCGTGGTGGCGGTGGCCGACCGGATCAAGGACGACAGTCGGCAGGCGATCCGGGACCTGTCGGCACTGGGCCTCCGCACGGTCATGCTCACGGGGGACAACGCGCGCACCGCCCGGGCCGTGGCCGACGAGGTGGGCATCGACGACGTCAGGGCGGGCCTGCTTCCCGACGGCAAGGTGGAGGTGATCCGGGAGCTGCAGGCGGCCGGCCAGGTGACCGCCATGGTCGGAGACGGGATCAACGACGCCCCGTCCCTGAAACAGGCCGACGTGGGCATCGCGATCGGCACCGGTACGGACATCGCGATCGAGGCGGCGGACATGACCCTCGTGCACGGCAGCCTGACCTCGGTCGTGCGGGCCGTCATGCTGTCACGCGCCACGTTCCGGAAGATCCGACAGAACCTGTTCTGGGCCTATTTCTACAACACGATCGCCATTCCAGTGGCGATTCTCGGATTGCTGCACCCGATCCTCGCCGAGGCGGCGATGGCCCTGAGTTCGATCACCGTAGTCACCAACGCCAATCGGCTGCGCGGCGCCCGCATCGACCCCCAGGCCTTCGCCCCTCGAACCGGCAGCTAGTTCCGGCCGGTGGCTTCCCTCGCCCGCACGGCCTCCGACTCCAGCATGTTGTCGTGCATCCCATACTCCGGATTGCCCGAGGCCAGGCCCGCCGGGAGTGCATCGAGGAACATCGTGTAGGCAGCCTGCTGCGCAGCGGTGTCACCCCGGAGCCCTGCGGCGCGCGCCTTCAACGCGAAAGCGAGCAGGTGCTGGCTGTCCACCGCGAGCATCAGGTCCGCCTCTCGATCCGAGGCGTCCGGGTCGTCCAGTACGAGGTTCAGTAGCCCGAGGTGGAAGCGCGCATCCAGGTCGATCTGGCCCGGAGGCACCATGCCGTACGCCTGGATGGCCATGGTGGCGAACTGCTGCGCCTGCGCCTCGTTGCCGGCCTCGTCTTCCCGCATCACCCGGTCGAACAGCCGGTCAGCCGCCTGGCGCGGAGACATGGAACCGAGGTCGATGCCCCCGGGTCCGGCGCCGGCAGCTCCACCACTTACAGGCGTACCGTCCGGGTTCACTCGCTCCGCGACCGGCAGGGCGCCGGTCGGCGGCATGTCGCCAACCCGAACCGCTGTCTGTCCCTGGATGAACATGGTGAGAGCGATGGCGAACGCGACCAGAGCCAGCCCGGAAAGCACCCACGGAAGATACGCGGCTGCACCCTTGGCCGGTCGGTGGCCGGTAGGCTCACCGCACTCGGCGCAGAACATGGCCTTCGGCTCGAGACCCTTGCCGCACTTGGAGCACTTCGCTCCGCCTCCGCCACCGGCCTTCTTCCGTACCTCGGCTCCGCACTTCGAACAGAACTTCCCCTTCTCGTCGCTACCGCACTTCGGACACCGCATCTCCACTCCTGTTCTCTGTCAGGCCCCGAACTTCCCGAGCCGGCCAGCCCTGGCTGCCGCCAGCGGCATGAGCTCACACCCGCGGATCGTCCCGAGCGCCCCACGACCACATTCCGATTCGCCGAAACCCGCCGTTCCCTCGCTTCGGTGCCCCCGACCGGGTCCACCGTGCAGGAGAAACGGTACCGGGTGCCAACTGTGACTCTTCATCTTCGCCGGTGTCGAGTGATCGCCGGTGATCAGCGTCACCCCGATTCCGGTTTCTCTCAATGCGGGCAGAACTTCGTCCACTCGCTCGATAATGTCCACTTTTCGCTGAAAGTCGCCGTCCTCCCCGGCCTTGTCCGTTCCCTTCACGTGCAGGAAAAAGAAGTCGTAGTCGTCGATCCGCTCCTCCAACGAGGGCAGCAGGGCGGCAGGATCGTCATCCACCGCCATGGCATCCATCCCCACCAGTCTCGCGACGCCACGGTACATCGGGTACGCGGCCATGGCGAGCGAACGCATCCGGAACACGTCCGGGAAGAGAGGCCAATCCGGCAGGGTCGCGAAGCCCCGCAGGAGAACCATGTTGGCGCGGGGCTGGCTGGAAAGCGTCTCGGGCACCAGGGCCAACCACTCGCGCGTGACGCGCGCCGCGAAGTCTGAGGAGGGAGAACCGGCGACCACGTCCAGCGGGGGCACTCCGGTCACACCTGGATCGGTGTCCCCGATATCAGCCTCCGTGGCTTCATCGGGCCGCAGAACGAGCAGGAATCGGTGTTCCTTCACGGGCCTGACGAAGGTCTGCGCTCCCGGGACACGGATGCTGTCCAGCAGGTCCAGGACCGGCGCAGCCTCCTCCGTCGCGATGCGCCCGGCCCGTCGATCCGTGACTATGCCCTCGCCGTCGACGGTGCACAGATTGCCGCGTACCGCGACGTCGCCCGGTTTCAGCGGGAACTCCACGCCGAGGGCGGCGAGGGCGCCGCGGCCGACCCTGTAGCGAAGCGGATCGTACCCGAAAAGGGCCAGGTGACCGGGACCACTGCCGGGAGTCACGCCCGTGGCGACCGGCACGTGAAGGCCCGCATCGCCGGCGGCAAGCAGCGCGTCCATGTTGGGGGTGCGTGCCGTTTCCAGTTCGGTCAGACCGCCTGGCTCGAGCGGCAGCCCGCCGACGCCGTCGAGCACGAGTAGCATGATCTTCTCGCCCGTCGGCTGCGCGAGCGCTGCGACATCGGTGAGGTCCACGGTTCCTCCGGTTGTTTCGGGCGCGTTCTCCGTCCTCCCTCCCTGCCTGCGCCGAGCCGAACATATCGCGTGTGCGCAAGCGGTTCCAGAACACGCCGAAACAGGGCCGAAAGCTTGCATCAAGAAGCGTCAGGCCGCATAACCAAGTGCTCGTGTGAGGCCGGAACACGTCCCGGCGCATCTGAGGCCGAGGAGGTCACATGCTCGCTTCCCGAACAACGACATGGCTCGCGACCGGGATGGTCGCCGGAGTCCTGGCTGCGTGCGCGTCTGGATCCGGGAGCCAGGGCATCAGCCGTGGGCCGTCCAACAATGCGACCGTGGTGCGGGTGGCCGCTCCGCCGGACACCGTGATGCAGAGAGCCTGGGAGGTCCTGCGCAACGATGGAATTCAGCCACGGTGGTTTTCCCGCTCGGCGGATGACTCCACGAATGTCGCCAGGATGGAGTCGGACTGGATCTACGTTCCGCGGGTGCTGGACTCGGCGACGTTCGGCAGCCTCTCGGAGCCCGAGAAGTACGTGAAGATGCTGCTCTGGGCGGAACCGGAAAGGGGCGGAACACTGCTGTACGTAGAGGCCCTGTACAACCCCATGACGGAGCCCACCGAACCCGTGCAGTGGGGGCTGATGCGGCCCGTCCCGGGTGCGCATCCCGCGTGGCAGTACGTGGATCGGTTCGCGCGGCAATTGGTGCGGCGGCTGGAAGCGGGGGATGAAGAGTCGTCCGGAGACTGAACGAGGAAGCGACCCATACCGATAGATCGTGAGACCCGGACCGCGCTCGAATTGGATGGACTTTCGAAGCGATTCGGGTGGAACTGGGCTCTGCGCGACGCCAGCGTTCGCGTGGAGGCCGGAACGACATTGTGCCTCGTCGGGCCGAACGGAGCCGGGAAGACCACGCTCCTGAAGCTCGTCGCGACCTTGTTGCGCCCTTCAGGGGGCGACGCACACGTGTTGGGGCACTCTCTTCTGAATGACCCGGACGAGATCCGGAAGCGCACCGGCCTTCTCACGGTACGCGGCTTCCTGTACGACGACCTGTCTGCCGCGGAGAACCTCCATTTCACCATGCGGATGGCGGGCCTGAAGCCAAGACGAGAGGTGATCGCCCGCGTTCTCGAGAGGATTGGCCTCGCCGAAGTGGCGGACAACCGCATGCGGACCTTCTCTACCGGAATGCGTAAGCGGTTGGCGCTCGGGCAGCTCCTGGTGCGCCCCATCGAGGTCGCGCTGATGGACGAGCCTTACTCGGGGCTCGATTCGCAGGGCATGCGGCTCGTCGACGAGGTCGTCGCCGACTTCAAGGCAGCCGGGACTACGGTCCTGCTGGCCTCGCACCAGGACGGCGAAGCCGTGCGCGAAGCCGAGAAGACAGGGATTCTGCGCAAAGGCCACCTGGAGATTCTCCCCGAGTCCGAGCCCCTGAGCCGCCACCTGTCGGTAGGTGGGCCGGCCGGCGCGCCGGAGGTCGACTGATGTCCGTCCTTCATCGGGCCTGGGCCATCGTGTGGAAGGACCTGCTCATCGAGGCTCGCACCAAGCAGAGCTTCAATGCCATGGTGTTCTTCGCCGCCCTCGTCCTGTTCATCTTCAGCTTCGCTCTGGGACCGGACACGGAGCTGCTGCAGGAGGTGGCCGGCGGCCTTCTGTGGGTCGGAATCGCTTTCACCGGACTGCTGTCGCTCAGCCGCACGTATCAGAACGAGGAGACCAGCGGAGGCCTGGAAGGACTGCGGGCCTACCCCGGCGACTCCCGATCTATTTATCTTGGTAAGTTGCTGGGTAACATCGTGTTGCTGCTCCTGGTCGAGGCCGTGTTGATTCCGGCGGCCGGGATCCTGTTCCAGGCAAACCTGTGGCCGCACGCCCTGGGGCTGGCGGCCGTTTCGGTCCTGGGCACGATCGGGTTCTCCCTGGTGGGCACGTTCTACTCGGCGCTCACCGTGAACCTGCGGGCACGCGAGGTCATGCTGCCGCTGCTGCTGTTCCCGGCCCTCGTGCCGGTGCTGCTGGGGGCGGTGAACGCGACCACGCTGATCCTGGAGGGAGACCTGATGGGCGAGGCCGTAGTCTGGCTTCGAGTGCTGGGAGCGTTCGACATCATTTTCTTTGTGATCTGCATCTGGATTTTCCCGATCGCTCTGGAGGAGTGAAGTGGGAGTCAAGTCAAACATCGAGAAGGTCCTGGGTGTTCTTGCCCTCGCGACCATGCTCATCGGCAGCTACGTCGGACTGGCCGTGGTGCCGGCGGACGCCGCCCAGGGCAACGTGCAGCGGCTGATGTACGTGCACGTGCCCGCGGCGTGGCTCGCGTTTCTGGCGTTCTTCGTCGTGTTCGTGATGAGCGTCCTGTACCTCATACAGAGGGACGACCGCTGGGACAGGGTGGCTGCCAGCTCGGCCGAGATCGGAGTGGTGTTCACGGTCCTCACTCTCCTTCTGGGCATGATGTGGGGCAAGCCGACGTGGGGTGTGTTCTGGACCTGGGACCCCAGGTTGACGACCACGGCGATTCTCCTCGCCATCTACGTCGGCTACGGGGCGCTGCGCAGTTTCGCCGAGGACGGAGAGAAGAGGGCTCGCTGGTCGGCGATCGTGGGAGTGATCGGATTCGCCAACGTCCCCATCGTCTACATGTCGGTCACCTGGTGGCGCACGCTCCACCAGCCGCCGTCCAGTCCACGCAGCGTGGATCCGGACATCCTGTGGACCCTGATGCTGAACCTGGCGGCTTTCACGCTTGTTTATCTGTATCTGATGGTACGGCGGGTCCGATTCGCAAAGCTCGAAGGGGAACTCGAGAAGAGAATGGCGTACAATGCGTAAGTGGAGCGTGATCGGCGTAGTCTACGTCGTGGCCCTGATCCTGCTATGGGTGTATACGGGCCGGGTGGGCATGGAGAACCGCGGCTTCATTTTCGCGGGCTACGGAATCACCTGGGGCGCGCTCCTCTGGTATGCGTTCAGGTTGGAATCACGCGAACGGACGACGGCGCGCGCTGTTGAGTCGTTCGAAGTTGCAGGCGCCGGAGATTGATGCTCCGAGGCAAACACAAGGGACAATCCGTCACATGAACAAGTCCAAGAAGATATGGGCCGGGGTTGGTGTGCTCGCGATCGTTGGTGGAATCGCGATGCTGATCGCCGGTGGACTGAGCAGCAATGTCGTCTACTTCCTGACCCCCAGCGAACTCCGGGCGGAGTTGGCGGAGCGGGCCGACGAGATCGTCGATCAGCCATTGCGGCTCGGCGGTCAGGTCAAGCCCGGGTCGCTGAGCTGGGACGCCGAAGCGCTGGACCTTCGCTTCGTGGTCGCTGACAGCCTGGGCGAGGTACCCGTGCGCAGCACGGGGGCGCCGCCCGCGATGTTCAAGGAAGGCATCGGAGTCGTGGTCGAGGGACGCTACACGCACGACGGCGTCTTCGAGTCCAAGAACCTGATGGTCAAGCACTCCAACGAGTACGAGCCGCCCCACGGTGAGAAGCCCGAGCAGATGTACGAGTCTCTCATCAAGACGGACGGGTAGCGGCGAATGCTGAATCTCATCGGAAGCACTTCCATCGCCGCGGCGCTCCTCGGCGCCCTGGTGGTGACGATCACGGGCATCGTCGGCGGATTCACCCGGAAGCCGGGCCTGATTCGAGCGGCGCGGTACGGCTCGTATTTCGTGTTCGCCGCGATGTCGACGGCGTTCATCAC
>JBDHBK010000053.1:0-10923 GCA_039592635.1 Gemmatimonadota bacterium | reverse complement strand
CACGACCCGGACGCGTTCCGAGTCGTAGGGTCTCTCCGGATGATACGCACGTCCCAGATCCAGGATCGTCGGGTCGATCTCGACCGCCGTCACTTCCGCGGGGGCGTTGCGCAGGACCCCTGCCACATCGTTTCCAGTGCCGGACCCCACGACCAGCACCCGTTCAGGATTCGGGTGAATCAGTCCCGGAATCAGCCTCTGGTACGGAGACCACACGGTCTCCAGGGCCCCGGTCGACGTCTGAGCGAAGCCGACCAGAGGGACGACCGCGGCCAGCAGGACCGCGCGGGACCAGTCGACGCGCCGGCCTCGCAATACGGACGGCAGGCCGAGGGCAGCCAGGACCAGGAACCAGACCAGGGGCGGCTGATTGAGCCTGCTCAGGCCCACAAACAGCCAGATTCCGGCCAGGCTCCCGGCCACGTTGATCGAATAGGCGACGATGGGCTGTGGATGCGCGTCCATCAGCCGACCGAGGACTCGACCGATGGGAACGAACGGCAGCATCACCAGCACCATGAGGAGGAACGTCACCGCGAGGCCGATCACCAGGCCGATCACGGTATCGCCCGTCGACGTCGTCACCCCTGGCGCCCAGATGTTGATTTCACCCAGCACGCTGAGAAGTCGGCTCAGACCGGTCAGGAACTCACGGGTAGGAGGAAAGGCGAGAACGGCGGCGAGCACCACGAGGGCCAGCAATCCCCGCTCAGCGGATTCACGCCGGTCGGATGTGAACAGGCCGATACCGAGACCGAGGAAGCAGACGACGAGCACTGTATTCTGCAGGTAGGCGAAGATGCGGATCTCGGTGCCTATCCAACGAATCAGCAGCAGCTCCAGGTACAGGCCCAGGACGCTGATCCACAGGATGGTTGCATTCTCCGCCTTCTGACTCATCGGTTCTCCGTGCCTACCAGTTCTTCTCGACCACCGGGTCGCGAGAGCGATTTCTCTCGAGTCGTCTCCCCTGTACGTCCTGTTCCTGCTCCGCGGCCACGTCCAGGAGATCCAGCGCTTCTAACGCGGAAAGCTCTGGAGTCGAGGGTGCGTTCGCCTGATCCGCATCGGCCGAACCGCCTCCACCACCACCCCCCCCTTCATCCTGGGGATCGGCCTCCTGCTCCAACCAGCGGGCCACCAACTCCAGGTTCCACCGGGCATCGGCCGACTCGGGGTCCTGCCGGACCACCCAACGGAATCCATCCCAGGCCTGCTCGAGAAGGGGTCGCCGCTCCTCAAACAACAACTCCCCACCCAGCTCAGGCGGCCGGCCGGCCAGTGCCCGGGCCAACGCGAGGTTGTAGGTCGCGGCTCGTTCCAGTTCCTCTTCGTCCGTATCCAGGGCCTTCTGGGTAGGCTCCATGGCGCCTTCCCAGTCCGCCGTCAGCAGCAGTCCGGCGCCGAGGTTGAACCAGTCCACCGGCCGTCCGGGATCCTCGGAGCGTTCCCGGAACCCCGCCAACGATTCTGCGCTGACGGCCGTGATACTGTCGACCATCATGGGTGGAATGGGTCCGCCCGCGGCTTCCTGCCCTATCGCGCCGCTGCCGGTCATCACCCACGCCGCCGCGAGCGCGCTCGAGGCCAGAGCCATGCCGAAGCGACTGTCGACCCGTGGGAGTCGCGTCATCAGCCCCTCCTCACGAGGTAGCCCTCAGCGAACAGGAGCCCGAATGCCGCCAGCAGGAGCATGCTGGCCTTCCGACCGGTCCCGGGATCCGGACGCCCGCCCTCTTCTTCCAGGCGGTCCAGCAGATCTTCCAGCCCGTCGGCGTCCGCGCGCACGGACATGCCGCCGGTGGCGAGGGCCATCTCGGCAAGCGCGGCCTCGTCCAGTCGGCTTACGACGGGCTCACCTCTCTCGTCCATGAGCCAGCGTTCTCCGTCCACTTCCACGGTCCGCTCCCTGGCCCGCGGCGCCGACTCCAGGACTTCCTCCTCGACTCGCTCGGGAACGGGAACTCGCGCCCCCTCCGGGGTCCCCAGCCCTACCGTGAACACCGGGATCCGCATGCGTGCCGCGCGTTCGATCTCCGCGTTCACCTCCTCGGTCTCGGCCGTGGCCTCCCCGTCCGTCATGACCACCAGGATGCGGCGACCAATTTCGTCTCCTCCCGCAAGCACGTCGAGCCCCTGCCTGAGTCCTTCGGCCAGCGATGTACCGCCCTGCCCTACCAGCGCCGGGTCGAGGGTCTGCACGAACATCAGCACCGCGTCCCGGTCCTCGGTGAGGGGCGAAAGCACGTATCCTCGGCCGGCGAAATAGACGATGCCTAGGCGGCCGGGAAGCTGCAGGGCGAGTTCCGCCGCCATGGCTCGCTGTCGCTCGAGGCGGCTCGGCTCCACATCCCTGGCCCACATGGAATTGGACGCATCCAGGACGAGCACCGTCTGCAGGTCCGACTCCTCGGGAACGTCCTCCGAGGCCCCACCCACGGTCAGCCCCGCCGCCAGCGCCGCGCACCCGGCTGCAAGCAGAACGGCCCGCAGGGCCCGCTGCAGGGCGGGTGGCGCATGGGCCAGGCGGTCCAGGAGCGGATCATCGCCAAGGGCTTCCCGGTCCATGCGGGTGCGATACGACCCCAGACCTCGAAGGAGGAGGGCCACGCTTGCGGCAGAGGCCGCCGCCAACCACACCTGCGCTCCGAGGCCCATCATGCGAACACCCTGCGAGCCCGGCTGGCCGAGCCGAGAAGTTCGACCGCAAGCGCGACGAGAGCGAGTATGAGCAGTTCGGAGCGGACACCGGCCCGCTCCACCATGCGCACTTCCTCGACCGGCGCCGTCTCCAGCTCGTCGATGCGACGGTAGATCCGGGTCAGGGCCTCGGGGTCCGTGGCGCGGAAGTAGAGCCCTCCCGTCGCCCGGGCGATCCGATCGAGAAGCTCGTCGTTTACGGTCACCTCCATATCGGCGTACTGGTAGCCGAAGCGCGTGCGGCCGATCGGCACCGGCGCTACGCCGTCACGACCCACGCCGATCGTGTACACGCGCATGCCGAGCGCGGCCGCCGCAGCCGCCGCATCCTCGGGAACGATGTCGCCCCGGTTGTTATCCCCGTCCGTAAGCAGCACGACGACGCGCGACCCTTCCTCGATCGACCTCAAGCGGTTGACCGCTGTCGCCAGGGCCGTCCCGATCGCAGTCCCGTCCCTGAGTTGCCCCACGTCCAGGTTCTCGATCGCCTGGTACAGGATCCCGTAATCGAGCGTCCCCGGAACCACCGTCAACGCCTCACCGGCAAAGGCGACCAGGCCGATCCGGTCGCCTTCCCGCCCCTGTACGAAGCGGCTCACTTCCCGTCTGGCCACCGCGATCCGGTTCTGCGGACGGAAGTCCTCGGCCAGCATTGAGCTCGAGATGTCGAACGCGAGCATGATCGTGACGCCCTCGGACCTCTCCTCTACCCGTTCGACGAGACGCACCGGGCTCGCCAGCGCCAGCACCGTGAGAGCCAGGGCAACCGTGCGCCACATGGGCACCCAGGCCGACCAGACCGTGAAGCGCCGCAGGCGCACGGAGGCTTCTCTTTCGGTCGCGCGACCCTCGTCACTGCCGTCGTCCTGGGGTGCGGCGGCCGCGGCCGCCCCGATTCCCGGAAGTGGCAGTCTCACCCGCCGCTTCTGCAGCGCCGTCCAGCCGATGGGAAGGAGGACCAGGAGCAGAATGAAGGGCCAGGCACCAAGTGAGAGACCGAACATCAGGCGGCCTCCGCTTCTTCGGCTTCTTCCGCCTCTACCCAGGCCAGACAGGCGTCAGCATCGTCCAGGGCAATCGCCTCGGCTGATGAGACGTGGGCGAATCTCACCAGCCCGGCCCGATCCTGAATCGAGCGAAGGCCCGCTGCCACCTCAGCCAGTTTTCGGCCCACTGCCGCTTCGTCCACGAATTCCCGCACCGGTCTCGCAGGAGGCCATCCGCGCCGCGCGGCGAGGTACTTCCGGAGAATCTCCTCCAGGCCATCGTAGAAGGCGGCCAGATCCACTTCGCCCTGCTCGAGTCCCCGCTTGAGACGGGCCAGCGCCTCGCGGGCATCCACGGCCGGGTCCCTCCACTCCGCCTCTTCCTCCTCCTCGGGACGCCGGAGACGACGCGAGAGCCACCACAACAGGAGCGCCGCGAGCAGCAGCAGAAGCAGCCACCACGGGAATCCGCGGATGCGTGTCGGACCACGCGGACCCTCCAGTGGGAGCGGACCCTCGGAAGCGGCGGGAAGCACGGTGGTCACATGAACCGGTGGCGGAGAGAGCGAGACCTGGGACCCCTGCCATTCGACCAGCACATTCGGGAACGTCCAGGTACCCGACTTCCAGGCCGCCAGCCGGTATCGTGCCCGCCACTGGCCGCCCCCATCCGCTTCCCAGTGCACGCTGACCGGGCGGAGCTGCTCCAACTCGGCCCCGAGCGCTATCAGCGGCGGAAACTGCACGTCTGCTCCCTCCGGCCCGGCAATCGACAGACCCAGGGTAAACGGATCGCCCACCCTCACGGTGTCAGGCTCGAGTGCGGCGGCCAGCCGCGGGGCCGACCCGGATCCCTCGCTCCTTGTCTGCTGCGCCTGGGACGGCAGGGCGCTGCTCGCCAGGCTCGTGACAATGCACGCGGCAATGGACGCGAACCGTCCCCGGCGGCGCATCAGTGCAACCTCACCTGGGCACGCGCGGCGAAGAAGGCAGCCAGGTCGGCCGCGTACGAGCGATCCGTAGCCAGCAACAGCCGGTCCGCACCGGCTCGCCGGAACAGTTCCTCCACCCGCCGCTCACGTTCCTCGGCCACGCGCGCCAGCCCGCGCCGGGTGCGCGCGTCCCCGAGATCCAGCACACCGGACGCACCCGTCTCGGGATCCCGAACTTCGATCAAGCCCACGGCGGGAAGCGCCCGCTCACCAGGATCCACGAGGTGCAGGCCCACCACGTCGTGTCTGCGCGACGCTGCTGTGAGTTCCTTCCTGAACCCGGGCCCCTGGAAGTCTGAGAGGACGAAGACCAGCGAACGGGTCTTGAGCGAGCGCACGGCGGTCGCCAGGGCCAATCCGATGTCGGTTCCCCGACCCTCCGGCACGTGGCTCGCCATCACATGCAACAGCTGGCGCAAGCGGCCACGACCACGACGCGGGGGCAGCCACCGCTCCACCCGATCCGTGAACAGGAGCAGGCCGACCCGATCGTTGTTGCGAGCCGCCGCCAGTCCCAGGAGGGCCGCCAGCTCGAGACTCAGGTCGCGCTTGGTTCGTACCCGGGTGCCGAAGTCCGTGGAACCCGAAAGGTCCACGACCAGGAGAACCGTGAGTTCGCGCTCCTCGACGAACTTCTTGATGAATGGCTTGCCCATGCGGGCCGTGACCTTCCAGTCGATCGCCTGGAAGGGGTCACCCGGCTGATACGCGCGTACCTCGGAGAACTCGATGCCGTGCCCGCGGAACACCGAATCGTACGCGCCGACCGCACGGTTCTCCATCAGGCGACGGGCCCGCAACTCGAGGCGGCGAACCAGAGCGGGAAGAGCTGCCGCATCGGGGCTGGTAGGGTCCCGCTCCGGCTTCCGGCGCCGGAAGAGACGCAGCGGCATCAGGGAACCGGAACCACCGCCAGGAGCCTCTCCAGGATCTGGTCCGGAGAGATTTCTTCCGCCTCGGCCTGGAATGTCAGAACGAGCCTGTGGCGCAGAACGTCGGGCGCCATCTCTCGTACATCCTCGGGGACTACATACGCTCGCCCAGACAGGAAAGCGTGCGCACGGGCGGTGCGGGCGAGGTAGATCGTGGCACGGGGAGAGGCGCCGTACTCCATCCACTCCGCCAGCTCTGCATCGAGCTCCGCCGCGTTTCGCGTCGCGCGGACGAGATCCAGGATGTAGTCCTCGACTCGTTCGTCCAGGTAGATCTCGGACAGGAGAGCGCGCGCAGCCAGGATCTGCTCGGGCGTGGCGACAGCCTCGAAGGGCGCGAGACCATCCGTGACCGTAGCCCGAAGAATCTGGCGCTCCTCCTCCCGATTCGGGTAGTCGACCCGGATCTTGAGCATGAAGCGATCGATCTGGGCCTCGGGAAGCGGATAGGTGCCCTCGTGTTCGATCGGGTTCTGCGTGGCCAGTACGAGGAACGGCTCCGGCACGAAGTGGCTGGTCTCGCCGATCGTGACCTGGTGCTCCTGCATGGCCTCCAGGAGCGCGGACTGGACCTTCGCCGGCGCCCGATTGATCTCATCCGCCAGCACCAGGTTCGCGAAGATGGGCCCCTTCTTGGGGACGAACTCGCGGTTCACCTCGTCCCAGATCAGAGTTCCGATCAGGTCCGCCGGAAGGAGGTCGGGCGTGAACTGAATGCGCCGAAAGGTCGTATGGATCGCATCGGCCAGCGTGCGTACCGCCAGCGTCTTGGCCAGACCCGGCACACCCTCCAGGAGAACGTGTCCCCCCGTCAGGAGCCCGATCAGGAGACGCTCGACCATTCGCTCCTGGCCGACGACTCGCAGGCTGACCGCCTCACGGATGTCGTTCAGGAACTGACTCGCTTCGGTAATGCGCTCGGTCCGCTCGCCGAGTTCTGCCTCGGAAATCCGGTCCGTGATCTGAGTTTCGCTCACTCCCCCACTACCCTCCAGAATCCGGTCACCGCTTCATTCGCTCGCCTTCGTCCTCGAACCTGAAGACGTACGCGGCGAGCGCGCCCGGTCGAATCTCGCCGCTCCGGGCGCGTACGTCGAGGTCCGTCCCCGATCCGTGTCCGGCGTCGGGAACGTCAAGTACCGCCGCTCGATAGCTGACCAACCGGTCGCGCCATCTACTCCACGAGTCAGCCCGGAGGTCCACCCAGCCGCGATTCGCCCACGCGACCTCGGCAGGCCCATCGGGCACGACGCTTACCTTTGGACCCCGCAGCATGCGCTTCCCGTCGGGGAGGAGGATCGGGATTCCGATCGACAGGACGTCTGAACGCAGCCTGTCGTCCGACTCGATCAGTTCCAGCGATCTCGAAGCCGTGGTCTCCGGATCGAGCCCCGACGCCTCGATGACATCAGAGAACAACCGGTTCAAGAGTTCCGCCTCGAACAGCAGCTTGCTCAGCCGGGGCGGCCCGAGCATCTCGAAGGCGACCGAGCGGACTCCGTGCTCTGCTTCGAGTTCCTCCATGTAGCGGAGGGCGGTTTCGCGCATGGCTCCGCCGCGGTACGTCGGTCCCATCGTGGCGGCGTCCAGCGCGCCCACGATGTCCCGTCCAGTGGGTCTTCCGCGGATCTCCGCGATGGCCGCGTCCGCGATCTCCTCTGGCGTGATGATCTCCATCAGCCCGAGAGCCGAGATCGTCTCGTATTCCCCGAGGCTGAACAGGCCGTTCTCTCCGGCGTCCAGCCACACGGACTCGAGCGCCTCCCCCGTGTCCTCGCACCGGCCCTCGGGCAGAGCCGTGAACGCCTCGGACAGATCGACGGGCGTCCTGCAGTCGAACCGTTGAATCGGCTTCCCGCCGCGCAGCACGGGTCCGTACCCTATACGTTTCCAGGCCACCGCCGCCGTGGGCTTGACCTCCTTTACCACCGGCGAGTCGGGCGTCCGTCCCATCAGGAACAGCAGGCCCGAGTGTGCCCCCGATACGCTCGACTTCGAGAGGAGGGTGGCCGACGGGCGTTCCTCCGAATGCGTGAACGGAACGTTGAGCCCCATGCCGCCTGTCCCCGAGGTACCGATCTTGAGATACACTTCCGTGTTCGCCACGCGCATCCCGTGCATGAGGATTTGAACGTGCCGAATCAGTTGCGGCAGATAGAGAGTCGTCAGGTGGGCCTCGATGTCCGCGACTGTCGGCTTGCCCCCGCTCCACATCAGATCTCGGAGCTTGCCGGCGGACGTGAACAGGTCCTGGTAGGCGATCGCGGTCGCGGTATTCACGCAGTCAATCACGATCTCGGGCCGGTGCGAATCCAGGAGCGTGTACAGGAGATTGCGCTTGAAGTCCTCCTCCCGAAGGTGACCCAGCAGGTCGTCGAGGATCTCCGCCCGTCCCACGTCCGTCTCCAGCATCGCGGTGCGCGAGTCGTTCCGCCGGCTCGCGCGAAGCAGGATGTCTCCCCACTCCGCCACCAGCTCTACGCCTTCAGCGTCGGTAGAGCGTCGCAGGGTGGCGATCCCCTCTTCGGCCTCTTCGCGGCGAAGCGCCGCTATCACGAGGCGCGCCGGGTGCAGAGGAAGCAGCTTCCGAGCCATGGCGATCCCGACCAGACCCGAGCCGCCCAGCATCAGTATGTTCTTGCCCCGTATATCCATTTCACCCGTTCCTATTCAGTGCGCGCAGTCGGTCGATCTCGCCGTCCTCGAGAGATCGCCACGATCCGCGCGGGAGGTTTCCAAGCTCGAGCGGGCCGAACGCCACCCGCTTGAGTGCGTGGATCGTCAGACCCACGGCTTCCATCATCCGTCGCACTTCCCTGTTTCGCCCCTCCTGGAGGGACAACTCCAGCAGCACCTGGTCCGGGCGGGGACCTGGCCTGACTCTGAAATCATTGACCCAGGCCGGCCCGTCCTCGAGTTCTACCCCGGCGCGCAATCGAGAGCCCACGTCCCTTGGAATCGGACCCGCCACCGTGACCTCGTATCGGCGAGGTACCCGGTTGCGCGGATGGAGCAACTGCTCGGCCACCGTTCCGTCGTTGGTGAGAAGCAGCATCCCCTCGCTCATGTAGTCGAGCCGGCCCACGTGAAAGAGGGACTTCTGTTCGGGTCCGATCAGGTCGTACACGGTCGGACGACGTTCAGGATCGCTGCGGGTGCACAGGCAGCCAGGCGGCTTGTGCAGCATGATCCAGCGCGATTCCTCGAGTTGAACCTGCTGGCCGTCCACTTCCACCACGCTGGCCTGAGGGTCGACCTTCGTGCCGAGGACCGTGACGACCTCGCCATCGACCTTGACCCGGCCACTCTGGATCAGTTCCTCGCTGGCCCTCCGTGAGGCCACGCCTGCCCGAGCAAGGTACTTCTGAAGACGCATGTCCGCCGCCATTCAGGTTGCCTCTTCCTCGGCCTCCCCCTGCGCCGCCGGCGTCTCCGGTTCCTCTGACGACTCCAGCTCCCCGCCCGAGGCCCTCTCCGCGCCCGACGACTTCCACCAGCTCCCAGTCGAGCAGAGTCCGAAGAACCGAACTGGCGCTCACGCCCCTGACTTCTTCGATTTCGATGCGACCGATCGGATTTCGGTACGCGATGATCGCCAGGGTCTCGAGCGCAGCCGGCGACAGGTGTGGCGCCCTGGGCACCGAATCGAACCTCTCGAGATAGGGGGCGTATTCGGGTCGCGTGAGGATCTGGTACCCGTCACCCAACTGGTAGATCTGGAACGCTCGCTCGGATTCCTCGTAGGCATCGCGCAGAACCTGGATCGCTACCACAACGCTCTCGGCGTCCAGGTTCTCGTCCGCCCGGGCGACCTCGTCCGCGGTGAGCGGCGTCTGGCTCGCGAAGAGCGTGGCTTCGACGATCTGTTCGACCTTCACTCGATTTCCTCCGCGGTCTCTGCGCCAGCAGCGGCTGACTGCGCCTGCTTCCGGTCCCCCGGCAGAAGCCAGATCGAGGCGAACGGCTTCACCTGCTCGATGCGCAGGGCCTGCTGCTTCGCCAGTTCCAGGGCGGCCAGCAAAGCCGCGACGGCGTGTGCCCTCGTGCCCCAGGGTTTGAACAACCGGTCGAACGACACCCGCTTGGTCTTGGCCAGGAGGCGACGCAGAAGGGAGACCTTTTCGTCTACGGTCACGGTTTGCGACGGTGGACGGATCTCGATCGGGGGAGCCGGCTCGGGAATCCGTGCAGCCACCGCCAGGAAGTCAGCCAGAGTCAGTTGAAGTTCGACCGGCGCCAGCGCGGGCACCGGCCGGCCCTCGACGTACCCCTTGGCGAAGTGACGGCCCCGTTGAGCTTCCGCACCTTCCAGCACGTGAACCACGTCCTGAAAATGCTCGTACTCCAGAAGGCGCCTTACCAGCTCGGCGCGCGGGTCCTCTTCCCAGTCCGGCTGCTCGGGGCGCGGCAGAAGCAGCTGCGCCTTGATCCGCACCAGTGTCGCCGCCATCTCGAGAAACTCGCCCGCTCTCTCGATCGGCATGGTCTCGAGTTCATCTTCCAGCGCCAGCACGAACTGCTCTGTGATGCGGGCAATGGGTATGTCGAAGATGTCGATATCCTGCGACCGGATCAGGTGGAGCAGGAGGTCGAGAGGACCTTCGAACCGCTCCAGCGATACCTGGAACGGCTCAATGGCGCGCGGTGAGGCGTCTCGTGCCGGTGCGCTTGGACTCATATCGACATCACGAAGACCTTGATTCAACACAAGAACCGCTGTATTCTATGCGGTCTTTGGACTCGACCGAGACGCGAACCACTGAAGGAATAGAGCCTTGCCGAACATCAAGAGTGCCAAGAAGCGGCTTCGCCAGAATCACAAGCGGCGCGAGCGAAACCGGACCGTCCGTTCCGAGATTCGGACGCGAACGAAAAGTCTGCTGCAGACCGAGTCGTCCGACGATGCCGAGACGGCATACCGGAAGGTCGCTTCCATGCTGGACACCGCTGCCCGCAAGGGCATCGTATCGAAGCAGGCGGCTGCCCGACGCAAATCCAGGCTCGCCCGGTACGTACGCGGCCTCAGCTGACAGCTCCCCCTTATTGGGGTGTCGACCGCAGACCGGCCCGCGGGCCCGACAGGGTCGCGGGCTGTCCGCTTTCAGCGATCCTCCGTCTTGTCCCTGGACTCTCCGTCCCCTTCTGAACCTCCATCCTCTTCGTCCAGCATCGCCGAAACGGCGTCGAAGTTGTCCGCATCGTCCAGCGACAGCGACTCTAGGAACTCGAGCTCGTCCATGAACTCATCGGGCTCATCGTCAACGAGCACCGGATCGGTCTCAGCGACCGCTTCCACCTGGGCCGCCGGTGCTT
>JBDHBK010000052.1:0-9005 GCA_039592635.1 Gemmatimonadota bacterium | reverse complement strand
CGGCGGTAGAAGGACTCACCCTCGAGGTAGGCCTTGAGCGCCTCGACGGACGTGGTCGTAAGCCGAGCCAGGTCCACGTTGGAGACCGCCGCATCATCCGGCGTCGGCGCGACGCCCACGATCTCGACGGTGAAGCGGTCGATAAGGGCGAAGGCACTGTCGCCCGCAACAGACCCCACGGACCGCGCCTGGCCGAGTTGCTGCCCTGTTTCGACGTCATAGAGGTCGGCCGAAGCCTGCGTTCGGTCGCCGGCCACCACCAGGTCACCGATCAGGGCGTACGTGGCGCCGGCCTGCCGGGCTACGTCGAGAGCGGCCGCCAGATCAGGGGCGTCTCCTTCCCCCACCGTCGCATCCCAGCGCGAGAGCACCGTTCGGCTGGACACGGTACGAAGGCCGGCCAGGCCGTTCAGATTGGTGGCCAGCGTGTTCGCCATCCCTTCGCGCCAGAACTCCGCCTCCGGACCGCTTACCGAGAACGGAAGAACCGCGATGGCCGGTAGCGCTTCGCCGGCCTCAACCACCCGCGGTCCGCGGAACGTGACTTCCGGCCTGAGCACGAAGAACGCACCGACGACCAGGGCGCTGATCCCGGCCAGGGCCAGCACTCCGCTGGGCCAGCGGCGGGAGCGGGGCTGGGCCACGATGGCCTCGATCTCGGCCTCGGTCGGGTCCTCGGTGCGCTTCATCCCCTCCGGCGTGAGCTCGAAGGCCCAGGCCATGACGAGGGCGATGGGAAAACCGAGGATCAGGATGAGCGCGACCGCACGGGTGAGCGCTTCAGGCAGGGCCAGGGCCGGAACCATGATGTCGGCGACCTGCAGCACCACGAACGCCACAGCACCGTATACGGCGGCAACGCGGAAAACGCGGCGGCGCTTCAGTTCGGCAAACAGCCTCTGGTAGGCGGGGGTACCTGCCATGAATCACTTCGCTCCCGGTCTGTCGCTCTGGTTGTGCCTCGGTTCGGCGGCCCAAGATCGCCCGATTCGGGCGCGGAGGGCAACTGCGGGCAGTGGGACGGCTGGTCAGGCATGTCCTCCCGCACCCTCTGCCGAATTCCCATTCTCCCACTTTTTGGTGGAGGCGGGACACGAACGCTGCCCTATCGGGTTTCGGCCCGTATTGGCTATTCTGTATCGGGTACACTGGCGCCTCCGTGGCGTAGAACCGCAACCCGGGAAGAGGGGCGTAGAGGTTGGGCGAGACGCTAACCATCCGATTGACCGTCAACGGGACGACCTATGAACGGTCCGTCGCGCCGCGCCTTCTCCTGAGTGATTTCATCCGGCACGAGATCCATCTGACCGGAACCCACGTGGGGTGTGAGCACGGCGTGTGCGGCGCGTGCACGATCCTGGTGAACGGCGAGTCGGTGCGCTCGTGCCTGATGTTTGCGGTCCAGGCCGACGGAGCGGAGGTCACCACCGTCGAAGGCCTGGCTACTCCAGCGGACGGATCGGGAATTCCGCACCCCGAGGATGCCGATCTTCACCCAATCCAGGAGGCGTTTCGCGAGGCGCATGGTCTGCAATGCGGCTTCTGCACGCCGGGAATTCTGATGACTCTCGTCCCATTCCTGCGTGAGAACCCGCGCCCGGACGAGGAACGGATTCGCGAGGTCCTGTCCGGCCACCTGTGTCGGTGCACCGGCTACCAGAACATCGTAAAGGCAGTGCAACTCGCGGCTGAGCAGATGGCCCCATGAGCCAGCACACGACAGCTCCGCCCGGAACGGAGTCCCCGGCGCGACCCCGACAGGTAGGCGCCTCGTCCCGACGCAACGAGGACCGGCGGCTGCTCACGGGCGAGGCCCTCTTCGTGGACGACGTCCACCTCGATGGCATGCTGCACGCGGCCTTCGTGCGGAGCGACTACGCCCACGGGATCCTGAAGGGCGTCGATCTTTCGGCCGCACTCGAACACCCGGGTGTGATCGCCGCCTACGCGGCGCAGGACCTGGGCGACTACTGGGAGCCGGGCCCTCTCCTGGTCCCCCCTCCACCGATCGAGCGGCTGGAGTTTCACGCCGCAACCCAGGTGCCGCTGGCGCGGGACAAGGTGCGGCACGTGGGCGAACCGATCGCCGTGATCGTTGCGCGCAGCCGGTACGAAGCCGAGGACGGGGCCGCCCTGGTGGAGGTGGACATCGACCCTCTGCCCGCAGTGTCCGAGCTGGCACCTGGGCTCGAGCCGGACGCCCCGCGGATTCACGACCAGTTCGAGTCGAACCTGGCCGCGCATGTTATCCAGGAGAAAGGTGCGTGGGACGAGGCCCGCGCACGTGCGCATCGGGTCATCACGAGGGAGTTCGTCTACGATCGCGGCGCTTCAGCCCCCATGGAGAACCGGGGCGTGGTGGCGAACTGGGACGCGCGCAGCCGAGAGCTCACCGTGTGGGACACCACGCAGGCTCCGATCCCGATCCGGAATGGACTCGCCGCCATGCTCGGCCTTCCGCAGTCGGAGGTGCGGGTGATCGCCCCGTTCATCGGCGGCGGCTTCGGCCCCAAGATCATGATGTTCTACCCGGAAGAAGTGCTCATCCCGTGGATATCGATGAGGCTCGGCCGGCCAGTCAAGTGGATCGAGGACCGGCAGGAGAGCTTCTTCGCCACCACCCAGGAGCGAGGGCAAGCGCACGAGGCGGAGATCGCGGTCGACGAAGAAGGACGGATCCTCGGCGTCCGCGACGTCTTCCTTACCGACACGGGCGCCTACAACCCGTACGGCCTCACGATTCCAATCAACACCCAGTGTACGCTGCTCGGGCCCTACCGAGTCCCCAACTACTACACCGAGTTCCGGATGGTCTTCACGAACAAGCCGATCTGCACCCCGGTCCGTGGGGCCGGAAGGCAGCACGGGGTGTTCGTGATGGAGCGCCTTCTGGACCGGGCGGCCGATGAGCTGGGGATAGACAGGGTGGAGATCCGTCGCCTGAACTACCTCAAGCCCGACGAGTTCCCGCACGACCACGAGATCATCTTCCAGGACTTCTCACCGCTGGTGTACGACAGCGGCAACTACGCCGAGGTCATGGATCGGGCTGCAGAGATGATCGACTACGCCGGGTTCGCGTCCGGCGAGGGAGCGGCGGCGAGGGCTCAGGGCCGGCACGTGGGTATCGGCGTTGTTTCGTACGTCGAGGGCACGGGAATCGGCCCTTACGAGGGGGCCCGTGTCACGATCGAGCCGAGTGGGCGGGTGAACCTGGTTACCGGCGTCGGTACACAGGGCCAGGGACACTTCACGTCGTTCGCGCAGCTGGTGGCCGAGCAACTGGGCGTGGGCACCGAAGACGTAGAGGTCGTGACCGGGGACACCGCCCGGTTCGCCTGGGGCACAGGGACATTCGCGAGCCGCGGTGCCGTGGTCGCGGGAAACGCCTGCCACGCCGCGGCCGTCCTGGTTCGGGAAAAGGTCCTGGCGCTGGCGAGTACCGTGCTCGAAGCGGCGGTAGAGGACCTCGAACTGGCCCACGGGCAGGTACGGGTGGCCGGTTCCGGGGCATCGATCTCCCTTGGCGACCTGGCGGCGCGTGCCAATCCGCTCCGCGGAGCCGTGACCCCGGGCGCCGAGCCGGGCCTCGAGGCCACGGCATACTTCGGTCCAGAAAGAGGCGCTACGGCAAACGGTGTCCACGCGATGATTCTCGAGGTACACCCGGAGACGGCAGAGATCGACATCCTGCGTTACGTGGTCGTACACGACTGCGGCCGGGTCATCAATCCAATGATCGTGGAGGGCCAGATCCACGGCGGTGTGGCGCACGGAATCGGGAACTCGTATTACGAGCAGCTCGTGTTCGACGAAGGCGCCCAGCTCCTCAACGCCTCGTTCATGGACTACCTGCTGCCGACCGCCACTGACGTGCCGACCATCGAAACCGCGCACGTCGAAACGCCCTCCCCGCTCAACCCGCTGGGGGTGAAGGGGGTTGGCGAGGCCGGAGCGATCCCCGTGGGCGCGTTGTTCGCGCAGGCACTCGAAGATGCGCTGGACATTGATGGTTTCGAAGTACGCGAGATGCCAATGAGCCCGAACCGCCTGTTCGAGCTGATCCGGGACGCCCGGGAGAAAGACGATCCATGCTGATCGAATCCGAGTTCACTTTCGACGTCCCGCGCGAGGCCGTGTTCGACGGGCTGATGGACCCGGAAATCCTGGCCGGTGCTCTTCCGGGCACCGAGCGGCTGGAGCTGACCGGTGATGACCGGTATGAAGGCCAGATGGTGGTGAGCGTCGGTCCGGTAACGGCGGCCCGCTTCGCGGTCGTGGTCGAGCTCAAGAACAGGGTCCGGCCTGAGAGCTTCGACATGCACGTGGACGGCAAGGGCAAGGCCGGGTTCGTGAACGGAATCGCGAACGTGGTCCTCGAGGAGAAGGACGGCGGCGCGGTAATGAAGTATCGGGCCGATCTGCAGGTGGGCGGGCGGGTGGCCAGTGTCGGCCAGCGCCTCCTCGACTCGGTCGGCAAGGCGATGAGCAAGCAGGGGCTGGAGGCGGTGAGCCAGTCCCTGACGGCTCGGTTGGAGCCCGCCACCGAGAGCGTGCCGCAATCGGCTGCGGCGGGAGCCGAGCTGGCTGCCGCGTCGCCCGCATCTCCGCCGGCGACACGCCGGGGTCGCCTCAGGCTCTACCTGATCGTGGCCATCCTGTTGGCGCTGGTCATGGTGGCTCTCCTGTGAAGCCGGCCCCGTTCCGGTACGTCCGCCCGTCCTCGGTAGACGAGGCCATCGCCGTCCTCGCTCAGGAGGGGCACGGCGCCAAGCCGCTGGCTGGCGGCCAGAGCCTCATCCCGGCGATGAACTTCCGCCTCGCTCAGCCTGCAGTCCTCGTGGACCTCGGCTCGCTGGACGAGCTGCGAGGGATCCGGGACGAGGGCAGCAGCCTGTATATCGGGGCAATGACCCCGCAAACGGGTATCGAGCGCAGTCCGGTCGTGCGGGAGCGGGCGCCACTCCTGGCCGAAGCCATGCCGTGGATCGCCCATCCCCAGATTCGGAACCGGGGCACGATTGGCGGAAGCCTGGCCCACGCCGATCCCGCGGCAGAGCTCCCCGCAGTGATGCTGGCGCTCGAGGCGCGGCTCCACCTTCGCGGACCCGGCGCAGACCGCACCGTGCCCTTCTGCGACTTCTGCACGGGTTTCTTCAGCACGGCGCTTGCCCCGGACGAGCTCATCACCGGCGTCGAGATCCCGGCCCTCGCGAGTGGCACCGGAACGGCGTTCGAGGAAGTCTCGCGCCGGCACGGCGACTTCGCACTTGTGGGCGTGTGCGTGGTCCTCACGCTGGACCCCGGCGGCACATGCACTCGAGCATCCGTGACCCTTCTCAGCGTGGGAGACGGCCCCGTGTGCGCGAGTACCGCCGAGGGACTCTTACTGGGTCGGGTGTTCACCCCCGAGTCCGTGCGAGAGGCCGCCGACGCCGCGGCGACGCGCGACATCGATCCACCGGCCGACATTCACGCTTCGGCCGCCTTTCGCCGTCAACTGACGCGAGTGCTCACCTCGCGGGCGCTCGAGACGGCCGCGCGGAGGGCAGCGGGCGGTCGATGAGCGACAGCCGCCTCCAGAACGAAGACCTGGCGCCGATCCCTGCCGATCAGCGCACGTGGAAGCTGTGGCACTTCGTCTCGCTGTGGGTGGGGATGAGCGTGTGTATCCCCACCTACATGCTCTCCGCCAGTATGATCGAATCCGGGATGAGTTGGCGTCAGAGCCTGCTCGCGATCTTCCTGGGCAACGCCATCGTCCTCGTTCCACTGATGATCAACGGCTTCGCCGGTACCCGCTACGGCATACCGTTCCCGGTGTATGCACGGGCGTCTTTCGGCCTGACAGGGGCGCACATCCCGTCCCTGTTGCGCTCCGTCGTGGCCTGCGGCTGGTTCGGGATCCAGACGTGGATCGGGGGCCTGGCGATCAGCGGGTTGCTCGGCATCGTGTGGAGCGGGTGGGCCGGACTTGGCGGTGACTGGGTGTTCATGGGGCACGGAGTTCCCGAGTTCGCGGGATTCCTTCTCTTCTGGCTGATCAACGTGTACTTCGTCTGGGCCGGAACGGAGAGCATCAAGTGGCTGGAGACTCTGGCAGCTCCGTTCCTTATCGCGATGGGACTGGCCCTCTTCCTGTGGGCCACCGGCGCGGCCGGCGGAATCGGTGCGATCCTCTCGCAGTCCGATCAGCTGGTCACGGCCCGCCAGGACCTCGGCGGGCTCGGGTTCGCGACCACTCTGTTCATCCCCTGGCTGACCGCGATGGTCGGCTTCTGGGCGACCCTGTCCCTCAACATTCCAGATTTCACTCGCTACGCCGTCAGCCAGCGGGATCAGGCCGCCGGCCAGGCGATCGGGCTCCTCGTCACCATGCCGTTGTTCTCGTTCATCGGCGTGGCGGTCACGGCGGCGACGGTGATCCTGTTCGGCGAAGCCATCTGGAACCCGGTCGACCTGGTGGCACGTCTCTCGGCTGAACAGGGCAGCGTGACGATGGGGGTGGTGGCCATGCTGGCGATCGTCGTGGCGACGCTGAGCACCAACATCGCCGCCAACGTCGTGAGCCCCGCGAACAGCTTCTCGAACCTCGACCCGCGCCGCATCGGATTCCGAGCCGGTGGCTTGATCGCGGCGGTGATCGGGATCTTCATCGTTCCGTGGAAGTTGCTCGACCTCTACCAGGGATGGCTGATCAGCTATTCCGGACTCCTGGGAGCGGTGGGAGGCGTGATCCTGTGCGACCTGGTGTTCGTGCGCCGGTTCCATCTCGACGTGGAAGCCCTGTACACCGAGGGATCGCAGTACGCGTACGACTCAGGCTTCAACCGGGCAGCACTCGTGGCGACGGTCGCCGGAATCGGCGTCGCATTGCTCGGGTTGGCGGTGCCCGCGCTTCGCATCCTGTTCGACGGGGCCTGGTTCAGCGGAACGATCGTGGCCGCCTCCGTCTACTTCCTCCTCATGCGACGGACGGCGCCGGCATGAAGAGGACTGAGCTTGCCCTCCTTTCGAACATCGAATCGCACGGCGAGTGGCTGGCGGTCGTGGACGCGGCGGGAGGGCAGTTCACATACAGCGATTTGCTGGAGGCGTCGGAGAGCGTGGCCCGCTGGCTCCTGGATCGCGAAAGCCTGGCGGGCGCCGAGGACCTTGGCGAGGAGCGGGTCGCCATCATGATCCCGTCCGGCTTCCCATACGTGGCCGCGCTGCTCGGCGTGTGGCGTGCTGGAGGCGTGGCCGTGCCGCTCTGCATAGCGCACCCGGCGCCTGAACTGGCGCACGTGCTGGATGACACCGGGGCCGGCGCGGTCCTCGCGCACCGGGATTTCCTTGATCCGGTGGCCGGACTCGCTGCCGAACGAGGCGCGGACCTCGGCCTGGTGCCGGACATTCTCGTACGCGCACCCGGCGTGGGATCGGACGGCTCGAGACACCTTCCGGCCATCACCGGCCGCCGCCGCGCCCTCATTCTCTACACGAGCGGAACCACCGGACGACCCAAGGGCGCGGTCTCGACCCACGACTCTCTCGCCGCCAACATCGAGGCCATGGTCGAGGCATGGGCGTGGGAGCCGAACGACCGAATCCTGCACGTGCTGCCGCTTCACCATACGCATGGCATCGTCAACGCCCTTCTCTGCGCTCTGTGGGCGGGAGCCACCTGCGAAATGAGGCGCCGCTTTGATGCCGAGGCCGTGTGGGAGCGGTTCAAAGCAGGCGGACTGACCCTGTTCATGGCGGTCCCCACGATCTATCGGAAGCTGGAGCAGGCGTGGGACGCGGCGCCGGAGAACGAACGCGACGCCATGACGGCCGGGGCTCGCGGGCTTCGCCTCATGGTGTCCGGGTCCGCGGCCCTGCCCGTTTCCCTGTTCGAGCGTTGGAAGAAGATCGGGGGCCACACGCTGCTCGAACGGTACGGCATGACGGAGATCGGAATGGCCCTGTCCAATCCGCTGGACGGAGAACGCCGAGCCGGGAGCGTGGGCCGTCCCCTGCCCGGAGTCCAGATCCGACTCGCGGACTCCGAGGGAAAACCGGTCACCGAGGCAGACGGAGCCACCGGCGAGATCCTGGTACGCGGCCCGACCGTGTTTCTCGAGTACTGGGGCCGGCCCGCCGAGACGGAAGCTTCGTTCCGTGACTGTTGGTTCCGCACCGGCGACGAAGCGATCCTGGAGGACGGAGCGTACCGTATCCTGGGACGGCAGTCGGTGGACATTATCAAGACGGGCGGCTTCAAGGTCTCGGCGCTCGAGATCGAAGGCGTCCTGCGCGAACACCCGGAGATCGACGAGTGTGCGGTGATCGGCATTCCGGATCCCGAATGGGGCGAGGCGGTCTGCGCCGCCCTCGTCGGACCAAGTGATCTGACCCGGGATGAACTGAGGAACTGGGCGACCGACCGCCTGGCTCGCTACAAGATTCCGGCCCGGGTGAAACGCGTGCCCGAGCTTCCCCGAAACGCGATGGGAAAAGTGAACAAGCCGCGCGTCCAGGCGTGGTTCGACAGCCCGAAGGAGGAGACATGAAGTTGTACGATCTGTCGCAGCCGCTGAACCAGGAAGTCTTTTTCTGGCCGTACTATCCACCATTTGAGGTAAAGTACATTAAGAGGAAGGTCGAGCACGGGGTCAACGCGCAGTACATTCAGACTTCGAATCACATGGGAACCCACCTCGACGCGCCGCGTCACTTCGTCACGGGCGGCATGACGATCGATCAGATTCCTCTCGAATGGCTGTACGGTCCTGGCGTGATCGTCGACCTCCGAGACGAGATGGACGACCTGGCCGCCTACACGCCGGAGATGATCGAGAGCCGGGTCGAGGTCAAGAAGGGGGACATCGTCATCCTTCACACGGGCTGGGGACAGTTCGCCCAGTTCGGAGAGACTCCCGACGAAGAGCGCTACGTCCACGTACACCCGGGAGCCCACCCCGACATGGTGCCGTGGCTGCTCGAGAAGGACGTCCGCATCTGGGGAGTGGACGCGATCT
>JBDHBK010000051.1:0-9055 GCA_039592635.1 Gemmatimonadota bacterium | reverse complement strand
CTCTCTCGGACTCTCCGAGTCTCCGAAACGGTACCCGGGGTTGGAAAGCGCGGCACCGAAGTCCGCCGCAGATGCGAAGCGATCGGCGGGGACTTTCTGCAAAGCACAGCGAACAGCTGCGTCCACGTTAGCTGGAACCGTTGACCGCTCCGCACGAGGTGAGACCGGACTGCCAGTGATGATGTCTGCGAGAACAGCCTGCGCGGTGTGCCCCCCGCGAGGGGGGGTTCCGACCAGCATTTCATACAGCACGCAGCCGAGCGAGTAGATGTCACTGGCGGGGCCCACCTGCTGGTCGCCGGCGGCTTGCTCGGGGCTCATGTAGCGCGGCGTCCCCAGGCTCAGGCCGGTCGCAGTGAGGCGGCTTCCCTCGGCAGTTCCAGCAGCGACTGCGATACCGAAGTCCGCGATCAGCGGGCTCCCCTGATGGAGCAAGATGTTGGCCGGCTTCACGTCCCTGTGTACCACCCCCTGGCGATGCGCGGCTTCGAGAGCTGCGGCGACGTGCCTGGCGATGCTGACACATTCCTCGATCGGAAGCTGACGCTGTTGATCGAGTCGTTGCCTGAGACTGTCTCCCTCTACGTATGGCATCACGTAGAACAGGAAGCCATCGGCTTCGCCGGAGTCG
The DNA here is from genome assembly GCA_039592635.1 of Gemmatimonadota bacterium. Classification (GTDB taxonomy): domain Bacteria; phylum Gemmatimonadota; class Gemmatimonadetes; order Palauibacterales; family Palauibacteraceae; genus Benthicola. Next base: position 8,424 of record JBDHBK010000051.1, on the reverse strand, counting down.
TGGAGCGGCAGTATGTGGGGGTGATTGAGGCCCGCGACGGTCTCGATCTCGTGCAGGAACCGCTCGGTGCCGAGGCTGGCAGCAAGCTCCGGGTGAAGGACCTTGATGGCGACCTGTCGGCGATGCTTCAGGTCCTCGGCGAGAAAGACCGTAGCCATGCCGCCACGCCCGATCTCGGCCTCGATGGCGTAACGATCCGCCAGCGCGGCTGTGAGACGTCCCTGGAGGTCGGCCATAGACGCTTCCTGAAGAACGAGGGAGTACGATCAATATAGGGGAGAGCGGATCAGACCGCCTGTCACTACGGGAGACACGGTTTCAGGTGGGCGCTGGTTTACTCTCACCCGTACAACCCCACTCAAGGCCTATCTACGGAAGCAGAACTTTCGGATCTTGCACAGTCCCGGCTCTCACGACCCGCCAGATCTTTGTGATGTTGTCGATCTCCTCGAGCGGGTTGCCGTCGAGGATCAAGAGATCGGCCTCCATACCCGCTTCTAGAGTGCCGATGCGGTCCTGCCACCGCCACGCGACGGCTGCGTTACGGGTCGCGGATTGAAGGGCGACCATGGGCGGTACGCCGGCCTCGACGAGCAGTCGCATTTCCTCCTGTAGGCCGAAGCCCGGGATTGGCACCCCATCGGTCCCCGCCACAATCATCCCACCGGCCTCTTGGAACAGGCGCACAAACTTCTGCATCTGTCCGTACGCCGCCCGGTATTGCTCCAGTTCTTCCTCCTCCAAGTGAGGCCAGCCTGCGTGCATCTCCTCCCAGGTGGCAGGCGAGTGTTTCCAGTTCTGATGGTCACGGTAATAGTCGGGGTTCATCGGGATCTGCTCAGTAACCAGAGTGGGCTGAAGCCATGCGCCGTTTTCTACCATCACTCTGATCAATGCATCCATGCTCTCATCTGTCGCGTAGGACCAGAGCGCCGCCCCCGCGAGCCACCAGGTCTCCCAGTCTTCCATGGGCTCCGTGGGAAGCGGAGCATTCCGATCTGGGGCGCTGGGCGGAATCCCAAGAACGTGAAAGACTCCGTCGACGCCCACCGCCACGGCCTCGGCCGTGTGGTCAATGAACTCGCGATCACCGATGTAGTAGGTGTGGCCATACACCGGGCGGCCCACGCGATCCGCCTCGGCCACGATCGCTGCGTACTCCTCGACCGATAGTCCATTGCGGATCTTGAGTCCGTCGACTCCGTCGTCCAAGAGACTGCGAGCAAGGACGGATGCGTCTCTCGATTCACTCCTGTCCACGGTGCGCCGGTCGATCCAGCCTGAGAAGAGCATGCGCGGCGCCGGTTCACCGGAACGGAGGACTTCTCGAAGGACCCGGCGATGATCCGGCGTGACCCATCGCTGACCTCCCACGTCGATCACCGTCGTGATTCCGTTGGCGAGATAGATGCGCGCAGCACGCGTTGCTCGCTCTTGGGACAGCTTCCCCTCGGCATCGTACCACGCCTGCCAGTGGATGTGCGTATCGATCAGGCCGGGGATCAGCCAGCGACCCGTGGCATCGATGATTTGGGCACGCTCATCGACCGGGCAGTCGCCTCGGCTACCCGCGCAGACCACGATTCCGTCTCTGACGGTCACCACCCCGTCTGGAACCGGGGGAGCGCCGGTACCGTCGATCAGCGTACCTCCAGTGATGGCAAGCTGTACCCCTTGGCCCTTGACTGACGCCGGTAGCAGGAGAATGCAGCCAGCCATCAGGATCGCAGATGTTCGCATCGGGTGCATCGCTCCTCAGCGGAGGTCAGTGTTGGAAGCGTCCTTCAGTCAGCGAGCGTATGTTGGGCTTGCCCATTGTTCAAGGGGAATCGGGGCGGCGAGATTCGCTGTCGAGCCGAAGGCGAAACCTTCCGAGCGCGAAGCGCGAGGACTACTCGCGACCTCCTGCCGTCGAGCCGAAGGCGAGACATTGAGCAGGTGCAGTCTGCGAACTACCCGATTCGCATGGCGGTACATGCACTCACTTCGATACACCTGCATTCACGCGCATTTCAGCGATTTCACTTGCGTACAGTTGCGCTCATTCCTCCTCATTTCGTTACAGCTACGGTTACAGTTGGAATGAGAAGCGCCCGGCCTGATCCGGGCGCTGGCTCTGCCGCCAAGGCAAGCTTGATGCGCATGCCGAATGTGGCCGTGCAGGTCAGGTCACTGGCCGTTCTCTTCGGCCCAATCGAGGAAACCCTGCAGGTCGCTTTTTTCGGTCTCCTTAGGCCAGTCCACGACTCCTTTGCTCTTCAGGAGCCGGTGCAAGTGCTCGTCGTACGCTCCCAGGTCGGAGGGCGGCAGGGGCCGCAGTTCGTAGACTGCGCTCCCGACGAGATCACGTCGCGGGTCCCCCAGGCGTTTCTCAGTCTCCCAATCCTCCGTTCCCCGCCTTCGTTCTATCCCGACCACCCGGATCAGGACCAGCAGGTAGTTCCTCTCGTCACAACGGGCCTCGGTGAGCGCCGGAAGGACGGTTCCATCCGACCGCATGATCGCGATCTTGAGCGCCGCAGCTTCCAGGTCGTGCTCGTGCGCCCCCTGCTCCGCCTCCGACGTGTAGTAGGCGAAGTAACCCATCCGCAGGAGCCCGGTGTTCTTGAAGCTGACGATGGACTGTCCCTTGTCGTCCGGGTTCAGCGTAAACTCCCCGACACTGTCCTTCATGGTGACGATCTCGTCGAGTTGGTAGTAGACCACCGGGATCGATGCACTGTCCTCGAACGGGAGCTGGGCTGGCGCACGGAGAAGGGGTCCGTCTGGCGAGAACCAGTAGGTGGGGGCGGCGAGCGACGCGATCCGCTGGACCCTCATCTCGGTGTCCGTACCCCACCAGACGATCCCCGGGATATTGCCGTAGTTGCACTGCCCCGCGTACAGGGAGGGGTTAAGCGGACCGGTGATGCCCGCCTTCTGCAGGGTCTCCGGCAACCCCTGGGCCGAAGCCGAGACGGGCACGACAGCGGTGCAGGCGAGCGTTGCCAACAGTAGAGTCGCCAGCTTGCGCATGGTGGCCTACCTCCGGTTAAGGCCAAGAGGTCGAGCCAGGCTGGGGGAGTCCGGCACGTTCACTTAGAGGACACCAGTAATATATGCGGTCGTCGTCAAGCGGCCGTTGAGGCGAGGATCACGGGCGGTGTCTTGTTACAGTATGCGTGACAAGGCCACCAAGATGGAGAAGACAGCCCCGCCGTAACTACCGACAGGACAGTTTTTTACACAATCAGGGCGGCGAGATTCGCTGTCGTCCCACAGACCTTTGCCGCAGGCAAAGTACTCGCGACCTCCTGCTGTCGAGCCATAGGCGAGACTACCCCATGCCGGATCTATGCGCTCATACGCGCTGACAGGCGCTGATTTCTGCGGGTATCTGGGTGGGCGACGCTGACCAGCAGCAGCCGGCGCAGGGACCGCCTTTCCCGAATTCAGCCAATTCCCTACGATTCCGGCTCCTCTGTGCCTATGGCGTGCCCACTGAACTGCGGGGCGCTGCACCGGCGACACGCCGCGGTTAGGTCTGAAAGGAGTCTCGAGTGGACCCAGTCTGGATCGCAGTCGCCTTCGTACTCGGATTCATGGTCAAGCAGGTCGGACTGCCACCGCTCGTCGGCTTCCTCATCGCCGGATTCGTACTGAACGGCTTCGGTTTCCAAAGCGACGAGACGATCGAGCTCGTTGCAGACATGGGCATCTACCTGCTTCTCTTTTCCATCGGATTGAAGCTTCGTGTGCGGAGTCTGCTCCGGCCGGAGATCTGGGCGACCGCGACGATCCACATGTTGACGACGGTGGTGCTTTTCGGAGCCCTATTTATAGGGCTTGCCGCCGCGGGTCTATCGCTCTTTGCAGGCCTCAACCTGACGGCTTGCCTGGTGATCGCCTTTGCCGCGAGCTTCTCGAGCACGGTCTTCGCGGTCAAAGTACTCGAAGAAAAGGGCGAGGCCGATTCGCGCCACGGCCGCATTGCGATCGGCATCCTGATCGTACAGGACCTTCTCGCGGTGCTCTTCCTGACCGCGTCGGCCGGCGAGGCACCTTCTCCGTGGGCATTCGGGCTGGTCGGGCTGCTGCTGGTTAAGCCGTTCCTCTTCATGGTCCTCGATCGCTCCGGCCACGGAGAGCTTCTGGTCCTCCTCGGCTGGCTCCTGCCGATTGCGGGAGCCACGGTCTTTTCTGGCGTCGGTCTCAAACCCGATCTCGGTGCTCTGATACTCGGGGTATTGCTCTCGACCCACCCAAAAGCGGAAGAGCTGTCGGAGGCTCTGCTGTCCTTCAAGGATCTGTTTCTCGTCGGGTTCTTTCTCACCATCGGCTTTTCGGGGGTCCCATCGCTTGCCGGTATTGGAATTGCGGCCGTCTTCCTGTTCGTCCTACCTGTCAAGATCGCTCTTTTCTACCTGCTGCTGAGCCGATTCCGTGTGGGCGTCCGAACGGCCACCGTCACCTCGCTGACGCTGGCGAACTACAGCGAGTTCGGCCTGATCGTCGGCGCCGTGGGCGTCAGCGAGGGGTGGATCTCCGCCGACTGGTTGGTCATCCTCGCGGTTGCGCTGTCGGCTTCCTTCGTGCTCGCCTCGCCTCTCAACCTGCGTGCACAAGACCTGTATGAGCGCCTGCGCACCCAGCTGACGCGATTCGGAACCGCTCGGCGTTTATCGGATGACGAGACGGTGAGGCCAAGAAGGTCCGAGATCGCAGTCGTCGGCATGGGAAGGGTCGGCACCGCGGCGTATGAAGAGTTTGCCCGGCGCAGTGACGCGAGCTTGATCGCGCTCGACTTCGACGAGGAAATCGTGCGGCGTCATCGCGAGGCCGGCCGCAGCGTCGTGTTAGGTGATGCGACAGACCTGGATTTCTGGGAAAGTCTCGAGGAGAGCCGACTGATCAAGATGCTGGTGCTCGCCATGAGCAGCCACGCCGCCAACCTCGCGGTCGTCAAGCGAGTACGGGGTTGGGGCTATGAGGGAATCATCGCTGCCACTGCTCAACACCCGGACGAGGTCGAGGAGCTGGAAGCGGCGGGCGCCAGTCGCGCGTTCGATCTCCTCGCCGAGGCGGGTACCGGGCTCGCCGACCACGCGTGCGAGGCGTTCGAGGCCCTGCCCGACGCGATGCCGGCCAGCGAGGTGTCGCCGCCCCGAGCGCCGTAAGTCACTCCCGGCTTCCGCCCAGGGCCAGACTTAGATTGACCCATAGCTCCAGTCGTGCCCGCTCGACGCTGAGTAGACTGCTCTCGGATGAGAGCACCGTTTGCGCGCTCTTGGACGCTGTCTGCTCACCGGTTACCATCACGCAGCGCTTGTTGTAGCCGCAATCGAATCCCTGGAGCCGCTATGCGCAGAGTCCGCCCGCTACTCCTGGCTGCCGCACTAATCTGCATCGCCTGCGCCGCTCCAAGGACAGCTCTGATGGCGCAACAGGCGGCATCGGACGTGGACTGCGACTTCTCCGATGTCCCGGGAGTCGTGTGGTGGGGGCCGAGACACCAGATGACGCTGGAAGAACTGGCTTCGTACATCGCCCCCGTCTTTTGGTTCTCGCCCGACGAACAGCTCCTCTATGGACCTCGCGGGGCTCGCACTCGCAGGCCCCAGTCAGGCTCCAGTCTCAGGCTTCCGGAGGTCATCCCGTTCGAAGACCCCTCGCCGGACCGACCCGTCGTGTACTACCAGGTGGAAGAGGTCGTCTCCGGCACTGGCGCGCCCGACCCAGGTTTCACCCGAAACGAAGGAGATATCGGTCGGTCGATCGTCGATTTCCGAGCCGCTGGCGCCCTGAAGATCTCGTTCTTTGCCTATTTCAGCGACGAATGGGGCCTGGGGGCCCACCTGCACGACCTCGAGGCGGTCGAGTTCCGTGTCGGTGTTCCCCGAACAGGCGTTGGAGACACTCCCGGGGTCAGTGCGGCCCAATGCGACCAGACGAACTACGTCCTCGCGATCACTACCGTCTCGGCGAAGGCACACGGCATCATCTGGTTCTGGAACGTCATCGATGTAGACGAGCAGACGAAGTTCCCGATGCACCTCCTGGTCGAGGAAGGAAAGCACGGTCTAGCAACCGACAAGAACAGCGATGGGGTGTATACACCCGGCTACGACGTCAGCCGCCATATCAACGACGCCTGGGGCGTGCGGGACATCATCAGCACCGGAACGCTCTTCCGGGGAGGATTCGAAGCCTGGATGGCGAAGGACCGAAGGCCCGAGCACCGCGTGTATCCCCCGCTTCCCGAAGACAGCCAGGCGCGAGCTGATTTCGCCGCTACCGGTGCTTACGAGCTGCCACACATCGAGTACTCCCTCAGGCCGCTCCCGGCAGCCGAGCTGGCTTTGACCAGCCCGGGCATCCCCGAGCCGGAGGGACTGTACAGGTTCATGTCCGATAAGGAAAAGCCGGGCTGGCCCGAGGAGAAGAGCGCGGACGACCCGGAGTGGGATGAGTGGTTCAGAGAGGGGGAGCTCGTCCGGTCGTTCGGCGTCGCCTTGAGACTGGACGGCGACGTCGGAGTCTCCTTCACGTTCCCGCTCCTCATCGTGAAGAACTTCGAGGACCCTCTAACGGGCGGCTTCATTGTAAACCGCATGTACCTGAAGGGCTCCAGTCCAACCGACTTCGGCTGGCAGCTCCTGTACACACCCTCTGCATCACGGTGGCTCGATGGCTATCTGGCGGCTGGGCTCGAGGTGGCCACGTACGACGTTGAGCCGGCTCCTGGCGACAGTCTTCCCCCCGGTGTGTCGCCGAACCCGACGACCGAGACTCGGACCGATTTCACCCTTGAAACGGGGATCAAGTTCCGAGGCCAGATCTCAGGCTCGGCGCTGGGGTTCCTGAGTTTCCTCACCGACTTCTGGGGTCTCCGGATAGGAATACAGAACAAGGGCTTCTTCGACATCGATCGTTTTACATATGTAATCGAGATAGGGGCTGGGGTATGGTAACTGAGACGGAGTGCGCCTGATTAGATAGCAGGAGGGCTGGCTGGACTGCCAGACCTTCCGAGGCCTCAGTGTCCGCCGCAGTGTCTTGTCACTGCTATTGACACTGTGGTGCACAGCGAAAAAACGGCCCTGCCGTAACTCCCGACAGAACCGTCTCTTACCAATCGGGGCGGCGAGATTCGCTGTCGTCCCACAGACCTTTGCCGCAGGCAAAGTACTCGCGACCTCCTGCTGTCGAGCCATAGGCGAGACCCTGAGCAGGCGCAGCCTGCGAACTACCCCATTCGCGTGGCGGTACATGCACTCACCGGCATACACTTGCATTCACGTGCATTTCCGCGATTTCACTTGCGTACAGTTGCGCTCATTCCTCCTCATTTCGTTACAGCTACGGTTACAGTTCTCTCGTGTGAAAGGCCGCTGGATGACTCCTGGCGTACCGCCTCCAGGTTCCGCCATGCGGACCGGAGTTTCTACCAGCCGCATGCAGAGCTACCTTGATGTTACCCCTCTCCCCGCTGGCTCCCATATGCCCGCTTGAGCGGAGGAGTGAGAATGAAAGCCATCCGAATCGCACTGGTTGTGCTCTGCCTTCTTGCCATCCCGGCAGTCCTCCAGGCCCAGACCTGGTCAGCCGAGCAGCAGGAACTCCTGGACCATCTCTTCAGCGTTTGGGACCAGATCGAGGAAAACAACGAGGCATCCTTTGTTCAATGGAGGGACGTGGTTCATCCGCGGGAAGATCTTGTCTGGTGGTTCACCGACCAGGGAACTCCCAATGACCTCGAAGCCGTGCGCAAGTGGCATCAGGGGTGGGAGACACGTGGGACCGAATATACCTTCTTGAATGTCCGACCCGTGGCGGTGCGAATCCTCGATTCCGTTGGAATGGTCTGGTTCTGGGCCTACGGGGAATGGATGAACCAGGACGGTGAACGCCACCAGTGGGAAGACAAGCGGTTGGAGATCTTCCACAGGACGTCCGACGGTTGGGACTTCGTCGGTGGAATGTCGACACCCGTGGTCCCGTTTGAGGCGGACGGAAGCTGACTCTCACGCTATCGAGCAGCACAAGAGGCAGATCAGGAGCCGACCGGTCAAGAAGCTCCCGGTTTCCTAGAATCACCAAGGAGTGTGGGATGACGAGTCTGAAAGCCAAGTCCCTCTACGGTTTAGTCTCCAGCGTTCTCCTGGCCGCTCCGCCGCAGGCCCTTCAAGCCCAAGATCCGGTTAGCGGCGACACGACCGTCGTGATCGCCAATTCTCAGGTCGTGCTCCTCTTCGACGGTGCCTTCTTTACCGAGGGACCCGCGGTCGCGCCTGACGGGACGGTCTACTTCAGCGACATTACACCCACGGCGAGCACAGGGATGGAGGCGGGACACATCTGGCGGTACGATTCCGAGACCGGCATCGCCAAGATATTCCGGTCTCCTAGCGGGATGTCGAACGGCATCATATTTGACGATCAAGG
>JBDHBK010000050.1:0-9124 GCA_039592635.1 Gemmatimonadota bacterium | reverse complement strand
TCGCGACGTCCTCCGGAACCAAGTCGTTCTCCTCGACCAGTTGGAGCACGGCCGAGATCGGAGCGTGCGTGAGCGCCTCGGTGGGGAAGTACTTCATCCCGCATCGTTCGATGCGCCAGGTATCGCCCAGCCCGTCCGTGAGGATCTCGAGCTTCCAGTCCGGGCCCATGCAGTCGACGAGGCCCTCCTTGCCGTCGATCACGTGCTCCGGCCCCGTATATCCCTTTTCCGCCAACAGGGCCGCCATGACGCCGGCTTCGGTGGCCATCGGGTCGACCGTGTTCTTCATCATCGTGAGCTTCCCGGCTGTCACCGCGCCCAGAGTCCCGGAATGCGAGGCCGAGATCCCGATGGCGTGCTGGATCTTCTCCCAGGGAAGGTCGAGCATTCGTCCCGCCACGATAGGCGACGCGAAGGCCGTGAGGGTGCCGTGATGCCAACCCCGTTCGCGAATACCCGGGAAGGCCGCCTCGCACAGTCGCATTTCGAACTCGTGCCCGAGGACGATGCCCAGGATGAGGTCGCGCCCGCCCTTGCCCTGCCTCTCGGCGCAGGCCAGAGCCGCGGGGATGATGTCCGACGGGTGAGAGGGATCCTGCTGCCAGTAGATGTCGTTGTAGTCCATCACGCGGACCATGAGCGCGTTGGCCAACGCGGCGGATACGACATCGAATCGAGCGCCCGATCCGATGACCGTAGCCGGTCCCGGCCCCGCCACCTCGTCCAGGACATCCAGGGCGATATCCACGTCCTCCTGCTGGAATCCGCCCAGGGCACACCCGATCGAGTCGAGCAGATAGCGCCGAGCCTCGTGGATGGCGCGCTCACCGATGTCTTCATATGCCAGGTCGGCGGCCCACCGCGACATGGTGGCCGTGATCGTGTCCGACATGTCGAAACCCTCCTTAACGGGGTTGCTGTGCGACTCCGTGTGGTCCGTTCAGACCGGCAGGTTCTTGAACGGGAGATAGCTCATGAAATCCGCGTGGTGCACGATCGTGGCCTCGGTCGTGCGCTTGACGAGATCGCCCTCAGCGGCGTGAGCAGCGATGATGTGGCACACCTCGTCGGGGACGCCGCACTCGAGCGCCACGGCCACCCCGGTGAAGGGATGACGCAGGGCCCTTCCACGGGCGCTCTGGCGCGCTTCACCGTCCACCTTTTCGTACTCGAGTACCTTGCCCACGTCTGCCAGGATGGCCCCGGCAATGACCGTGTCCATGTCGATCGGCAACGCGTGTCCCAGGAACTCCTGCATCGCCTCCGCCGAGCGTCGCGCGATGTGGACGACGCACCGCTTGTGCTCCATGAAGGTCGCCTGGCAGTTGGGGACGAGGAGCGTGAAGGGGATCTCTCGCAGGTCCTGCGGATCGAGCGGACTCCTCTCCATGCTGCGCACCCAGGTCTCGGTTACGGATTCGCGCAGGTCGGGGCTCTCGATCCACTGAAGCTCCGGCCAGAGCTTCTCGACGGCGTCTCGCATCTCGCATCTCCGGGCAGGTAGAGGTGCATGGCGCACGGCTTGGTCCGCGCGCCGGCCCAACGAGTGCCGGAGTGCAGGAAGCGTACCGCGCCGTCGGGTCTGCGCGCAATCGGAGCGATTTCGTAAAATGTTGATGGAAAACAACATGCGCGCGCGACGGTTCTCGTCAGTCGCGAGTGGGGAGTCGATATTCGCCCGCCTATGCGCGGACGCGAGACAAAGCGTCCCACTGCGGGACGGAGTGCGATCGGCGGCGCACCGAAGGCGATCGTCACGGTCCGGATTCTGGCACGGCGATTGCCCGACTACTACCGATTCATAGGGACGCAATTCGACTCGAACCGGAGCGCGGCATGCCATCCCCATTGCCAGATCCCCGTACCAGCGGAACCCACCCTCTCGAGGAAGCAATTCACTCTCGTCGATCCGTGCGGGAGTTCAGGCTGGATGCCGTCAGCGAGCAAGATGTCTCGCAGCTCCTGTGGGCGGCGCAGGGAGTGACGGGCGACCAGGGCTATAGGGCAGCTCCCTCAGCGGGCGCTTTCTATCCCCTGGAGACCTACCTCATCACGGAAGAGGGGGTCGACCACTACCTGGTCGAGGCGCACGCCCTCGAACGGGTGGCGGATGGCGACGTCCGGCCCGCGATCCGCGCCGTGTCATTCGACCAGTCGTGCATTACATCCGCTCCGGCCGTGTTCCTGTTTACCGCCGTATACGAGCGCACGTGCCGGGAGTACGGGGGCCGTGGCCGCATGTACGTCCATATGGACGTCGGACACGCGGCACAGAATCTCCTGCTGCAGGCGGAGGCCCTGGGGCTGGCGGGTGTGCCCGTCGCGGCCTTCGACCCGGCCGACCTGTCCCGGATTCTCTCGCTACCGGATGAAGAGGAGCCCGTGTACCTGGTTCCGATCGGCCGGCCGGTCTAGGCGGAAGCGGACACCGGGTGCGGTGCAGCCGCCCCACACTATATTCCGGCGTGCAACCATACAGTGGCGTACCCGACAAGAAACCACCGGAGGGATTCATGAGCCTCATCATCCACCGCCTGAAGGTCCTGGTCGCGATGCTCGTCCTGCTGGCCCTCCCGGCGACTGCCCGCGCGCAGGACGTGGATCTCGAAGCCCTCGATACGTGGATCGAGGACCTCATGGAGGACTGGACGACGCCCGGACTGGCGGTGGGGATCGTGCACGGCGACAGCCTCGTCTTCGCGCGCGGTTACGGCGTGCGGACGCTGGGAAGCGAGGAGCCGGTAGACGAGCATACCCGCTTCGCGGTCGCGTCGAACTCGAAGGCGTTCACTGCGGCCGTACTCGGGATGCTGGTCGAGGAAGAGATACTGGGGTGGGACGACCGCGTCATCGACCATCTGCCGAACTTCCAGATGTGGGATCCCTGGGTTACGCGAGACATTCGCATCCGGGACCTGCTCACTCACAGGAGCGGTCTCGCGACGTTCGGAGGGGATCACCTGTGGATCGGCGCGACGAACGGCCGTGAGGAGATCATCTCACGGGTGCGCTTCATGGAGCCGGTGGGGCCGTTCCGGGCATCCTTCCACTACCAGAATCTGATGTTTCTCGTCGCCGGACAGGTGGGCCATGCCGCCACGGGTCAATCGTGGGACGAGATGATCGCCACCCGCATATTCTCGCCCCTGGGAATGAGCGAGAGCAGCACGTCCGTGCGTGACCTGGTGGGACTGGAAAACGTGGCCTCGGCCCACGAGGTGGTGCAGGGCGAACTCCGCCCGGTCGACTACGACAACGTGGACGGCGTGGCCCCCGCGGCCGCCATCAATTCCAACGTCGTGGACATGGCCCGCTGGATGAGACTCAACCTGAGAGAGGGGTCGTTCGAGGGCAGCCAGGTCTTCTCCGTGGGAACCGCTCGCGAGATGCAGCGGATCCAGTACCCCCTCGGGGTCTCGGCGTGGGCTGCCGAAAATCTCGGACGCCGCTTCAACGGGTACGGCCTCGGCTGGTTCATCTCCGACTACAAGGGGCGTAAGATCGTCAGTCACTCCGGTGGTCTCACGGGCATGATTTCCTTGCAGACGCTGCTCCCCGAGGAAGGGCTCGGGGTGATCGTGCTCACGAACTTCGCCCCCGGCGCTCCCACGTCGGCGATCACCTACCGGATTCTGGACGCTTACCTGGGAGAGCCGGAGCGTGACTGGAACGAAGTCTTCGTAGGGTTCCGGAACCAGGGGGAAGATCGAGCGGCTCAACGGGAAGAGAGGCTCCAGGCCTCGCGGGTCGCCGGCACGGAACCCTCACTGCCGCTCGAGGCCTACACCGGGAGGTATACGGAGGCGGTATCGGGCGAGACGACGGTCCGGCTCGAGGAAGGCCACCTGGTGTTCGACTACAACCCGCGGCATCTGGGTGATCTCGAGCACTGGCACCACGACGTGTTCCGGGTCACGTGGCGCCACCCGATCTTCGACATGGCGGCGCAGTCTTTTCTCCGGTTCGAGCTGGACGAAAAGGGTGACGTCACCGGCCTCGAGGTGACGTTCTACGACCCGATTCACTTCGAGAAGGTCGAGTAGGGAGAACTACTCTCTCACAGGTTCCCGGCGGCCCTTGATCATCCAGCCGAGGAACGCGCCGAGCCACCCGGTGAAGGACGAGGCCAGCGTGCCCAGTGGGAGGAGGCTCCAGGCGCCCCCGCTCAGAGGGATGGCAACGCACAGCCCGATGGCCGCGCCGACCGCTCCAATCAGAAGTCCGCCGACGGAAGCGTCCTTCAGGCTGAGTCCGCGACGCACGGCGTAGAGCCAGCCCACCACCAGGGGAATGCCCATTCCGAACCACCCCGACAGGGCGAGGACGAGTCCTGACACCTGGCCGAGCAGCACCATGGCCAGCTGGAGGACGAGCGCGATCATGACGTATCTGCGTTGCCGCGGCATGCCTGTCTCCTCGAAGGGGAGGTTCGAAGAATTCCCACAAGTTAAACAACCGTAGTCTGATCCGGCAATCCACCAGTTCCGCTCCGCGTTGACACCCGCGCCCGGTCGTGGCGAGCTTCGAGCGGAGACATGGACCTTGCGTGCGCAGTAGCAAGACATGCACCACTCGGAAAGCCGGCCCGGCTTGGGGAAGAGCACATGAGCGATCGGCAGTCACACGTCACGCCCGACATGTTTGCATTCATGACAGATCTGGCCGCGAACAACGACCGGGAGTGGTTCAAGGCGAACCAGTCCCGCTACGAGGAAGTGGTCCGCGAGCCGTTGCGCGCCTTCATCCGGGACCTCGAGGGTCCTCTCGAGGCGATCAGTCCACACGTGGTGGCAGACGACCGGAAGTCCGGCGGGTCGCTGTTTCGCATTCACCGTGACACCCGGTTCTCGAAGGACAAGAGCCCGTACAAGACGTTTGCCGGCGTGCAGTTCCGTCACGAAGCCGGGAAGGACGCGCACGCGCCGGGTTACTACCTGCACCTCGATCCGGGTAACATCTTCGTGGGCGCCGGGTGCTGGCGGCCGGCGCGCGAAGCGCTGGAGAGCATCCGGGATGCCATCGTAGAGGATCCGGATCGCTGGACCGAGGCCAGGGATGCCGTGGTGAGCGCCGGATTCGCATTCGAGGGCGATTCGCTCAAGCGACCGCCGCGCGGGTATCCGCCCGAACACCCGCAGATCGAAGACCTGAAGCGCAAGGACTTCATCGCAGTCCGCCACCTGTCCGACGAGGCCGTCTTTGCGCCGAACCTCGTTACCGCCTTCGCGGGAATGTGTTCGGAGGCGGCGCCCCTGATGCGTTTCTTGACCTCGGCGATCGGGGTCCGGTGGTAGGGCCCACGTCACGGGCTGGACAGGCGGACCCTGCGGGTTGAAGTTGGAACGGTACTGAAACGATACTGAGAGGACGCGCGGGTCATGCCTTCCGAGGGGCTGAACCTGGCGAGCTCACCCAAACAGCACGAGGTACACCATGCACCGGAGAGCCAGCCTGGCGTTCGGCGTGGCCCTGGCCTTCGTCGCCGGCATGTCGCTGGCGGCGTGCGGACAGGAAGACACGTCCGAGTCGAGTGCGGACTCAGCGCCGCAAGCCGTCGAGGCGGTACAGACCGCGCAAACAACGGCCGCGACGATGCCCGTCGTGACCGTCTACAAGTCGCCTACCTGAGGCTGCTGCGAATCGTGGGTGGGTCACCTGCGTGAGAACGGATTCGAAGTCAAGACGGAAGACGTGGCCGACATGACGCCGGTCAGGGCCAGGTTCGGTGTGCAGCCCCAGCACGAGGGGTGTCACACGGCGGTGGTCGACGGATACGTGATTGAAGGTCACGTGCCGGCGACGGACATCGCGCGGCTCCTCGAAGAACGGCCCGAGGTCAGGGGACTCACGGTTCCCGGAATGCCGAGAGGGTCACCGGGAATGGAGGGCGATGTCAGCGACTCCTATGACGTGCTGACGTTCGACGACGCCGGTGGCGAGGCAGTTTACGCCAGCTACTGAGCAGCCGGCTGTTCAGTCAACTGTGCAGGGCAGGGGCGGGCTCCCGGATGGGGCGCGCCCCTGCGTGCATCGGTCATTCACCGGGTCTCGCGGGCTGCAGGCTGAGCGAGGCCAGGATTCGCTGGTTGACGAAAGAAGTCATCCGCGAGCAGAGCGGCCCGTCGCAGTGCCTGTAGTCGCAGCGCGTGGCGGGCTGCCCGGCCAGCATCGCTGCTCCCGTCGCCCTCTGGTCTGCCCCCAGCCCGTGCCTCCTCGCCGATTGGTTCCACAGTCACCTCCGCGGTTCATGTGCGGTCACGACGCCTGACAGGCCTCCAAGACCGGCCTCCGTTCCGGTCGGCGTCATCTTCCGGGCTCGCATGGCGGGCCGCGCAGCGGGTCTCTCCGGCGGCAGACCACCGAAGCGTCGATCGCGTCGGTGAAACTCCTTGACCGCGCTCTCCAGGTCTCGGACGGTAAAGGCCGGCCAGGGAGTATCGGTGAACAGTAGTTCGGCGTAGGCGCTTTCCCAGAGCATGAAATCGCTGAGGCGTCGCTCGCCGCCCGTGCGCACCAGCAGGTCCACGTCGGGCACGGGCGTTCGGGCGTGAATGGCCCTTTCCAGGTTCCAGTCGAACTCGCGGCGACTCGTGGGGCCGGCCAGCGCCGCGGCGAGGATGGCATCGCGTCCCGAGTAGTCGATCGCCAGCCGCAGGAGTAGTCGATCGCCCCGGGCGGTCAGGCCTTCTGCCGCCACCATCTCCCGGACGACGACAGGGGGCAGTCGATCCCGTCGTCCGATGACTTCGATACGCACCCCGTTTTCCAGGCACCGCTCGGTCTCTGATCTCAGAAAGACGCGCAGCAGCCGCATCAGGGAGCGGACCTCAGTGGCCGGCCGCTTCCAGTTGTCGGTCGAGAACGCGTACAGGGTGAGGACCCCGATTCCCAGGGGAGGGGCGCCTTCCACTACCGTTCGAACGACCCGAGCTCCCTCTACGTGCCCCCGGCATCTCGACCGACCCGTGAGCTCAGCCCATCGTCCGTTCCCGTCCATGATGATTCCCGTATGCAACCCGACGGGGGGTCGCGGATGTAGAGTACTCTGCATCACAAAGTTTCCAGTCACATGAAAGGGCGGCTTCTGACGCCGCCCGGTTCTCAGATGCCGTCCGCCGCGGTCGGCGGACGGGCTCTAGCCTTCCCGGGTCATTCGGATCAAGGCCTCCATGTGAGTGACGTACTCCTTCAGGCGAGCCTTCCCGAGACTCGTCAGGGAATAGTCGGTGCGCGGAACGCGGCCGGCGAACGACTTGCGGCACTCGACGTAGCCGGCATCCTCCAGCTTGCGGGCGTGAGCGCTCAGGTTGCCGTCTGTCGTGTCCAGGACCTGGCGCAGCTCGGTGAAGGCGAGTCGCTCGTGAACCGAGAGGGCGCTCACGATCCCGAGACGCACGCGCTCGTGTATCAGAGCGTCGAGCTGAAGGGGTCCGGCCGCGTTTGCCGAGCTGCCCGACAGGCCTGCTGCACCCGCGGGGACGTCCTTGCTTCCATCCATCGGTTCTTCCGAATCCAGCTTGCGGGCCGTAGCCCGCTTGTCGTCAGCCACCATACCTCCAGGCGATGATCGCGCCGAACGCGAGGTGAAGACCTCCGAAGCCGACGACCATGAGGGTCTGGCCCCAGGTCGGGACAGCGAGACCGAGTATGCCCAGGGCCATGAACGCCATGCCCATGGCGGGTACGACACGCACCGAGAAGGCGCCGCCGGTCACGACCCCCGTTCCATACAGGAGGAGCCACGTCCCGGGCAGGAGCGCCAGGAGTCCGGCGCCGGCCAGGGCTCCGGTCAGAGCGGCGCCGGCGATGACGGCCGGCATGAAGTTGAGGAGAAACTTCCGGCCGGGGCCGGACAGGGCGGACTCCTGCCTGCGACGCGCCTTCCGCATGATCGCGTAGCCGCCGACTACGGATGACAGGACGGCGGTACCGGCCCAGATGCGCAGCCCTCCCTCGGAAAAGGGCACTCGGCTGGCCAGGGTCCCCGCGCCAACCGCCAGCGCTCCCATGGCCATGGTGCCCAGGCCGGACACGGCCGTAAACGTGCCGGACGCCTCCATCGTTCGACGGATGAAACTGAGATTTTCGATCGCCCTGTCGCTGAGCGCCGTCGGCGCAGCGGGGTCGTCGTCCAGCCGCAGACGTTTTTCCATAACGGTAAGTGTACCCGCTCTCGATACTCATGTCAAGTACTTTGCAACACAAAGTAACTGTAAGGCTGACGCTCATGCTGCAGGGAGGTGGCGGCTCGTCGGGCCGAGCCCTACGATGGAGAGGGTGACCCCAAAATGCGGGGGATCCAATCGTTCAACGAAGAGACCGTGCGTGAAGATTCGCTGCTCGACAGGCTGGCTCGCGACTCTACTGATCGCCTGTCTGGCGGCCACCTCCGCCTGCGACTCCGGGTCGGACGACGGCCGCGAAGTCGAGCTGAGCGAGGGCGCCGCGCAGCTCTTCGTGCACCCGGATTCGTTTGACTTCGAGAGCAACCCGGGGCTTCTCGCGCGCATTCGGGCGACTCCGCACGGCTACTTCCGGTTCATCAATATTCCGTTCACTCGACTGGTCTGCGAGCGCCTTGATCACCTCATCGACACGGGCCCGCTCGGTCTGGATCGTTTCCCGTTCAACCTGCACGGGGATGCGCACGTCGAGCAGTACGCGATCACGGACCTGGGTCGCGGCCTCACAGACTTCGACGACTCCTCGGAAGGACCGGCCTGGGTCGACGGCATGCGCTTCGCCGTATCCCTGCGACTGGCGGCCCGAGCGAACGGGTGGCAGGACCGGGCGGACGACATGGTCGCGGAGTTCGCGCGGGGCTACTGGGACGTCGTCTCGGACTCGACGCTGTTGGCTCCCGTACCGGCCGTGGTCGCCCGGTACCAGGCGACGTTCAAGCACGACAGCCTGGCCTACCTGGCGTGGGTAGACTCGATCATGCAGCCCCTTTCCGAGCCGGACCGACTGGCGCTCCTGGCCTCTCTCGAGCCTTACGCGCGACTCATGCAGTCGTCGAATCCGGAACTTCGGGACGGCTTCTTCGAGCCGATCCAGGTCGGGGCTCTGCAACTGGGGGTCGGCAGTGCACTGGACACCAAGTACCTGGTGCGAGTGGCCGGCG
>JBDHBK010000049.1:0-9147 GCA_039592635.1 Gemmatimonadota bacterium | reverse complement strand
CTTCGCCGTACGGTCTCGGCTGGGGCTACAGATTCTGGCCCCTGCTGAGCTACTGGAACCCGTACTCCTGGTACCTGGGCACCCGGTGGGGTTGTTGCCGGCCGTACTTCGGCTTTGGGAGCTACGGTTGGGATCCGTTCTTCGGATACGGACTCTACTCGATGGGTGGGTATGGGCGACCGGCCGTCATCGATTCGGATGACCCCAAACCGAGTACGCTGGCGATCGACGTGATCGACGCGAGCAGCGGAGACCTGGTGTGGCAGGGCCTGGCCCGGGGAGCGCTTGCTGACATGCCGTCGGGCGACGAGCTGGACGCGTATGTGGACCAGGTCGTGGGCCGTACACTCCAGGACTTTCCCCCCGGCGCCTGACCGAATGCATCCATTAGCCACCGCTCTCCTTCTCGCTGCGTCGGTGAACGCCGACACGGCCCGCCACGAACTTCGCTACGAGCAGGCGGCGGAGCACTTCGAGGAGACCTTGCTCGTCGGAAACGGCCGGGTAGGCGCCTCGGTATTCGGCGGCGTGAGCACGGAGAAGATCTACCTGAACGACGCGACACTGTGGACGGGCGGGCCGGTGGATGCGCGCATGAACCCGCGGGCCTTCGAACACCTGCCCTCCGTGCGTGCGGCACTGGCTGCGGGCGATTGGGAGGGCGCGGACAGCCTCGTCAGGCAACTGCAGGGGAGCTTCTCCCAGTCCTACGCTCCGCTGGGGACCCTGTTCATGGACATGGGCCACGGGGCTGAGGCCGAGTACTACGCCCGCACCCTGGACCTGGAAAGCGCCACGGCCAGGATCGAGTATCGAGTGGGCGATGTGCGGTACGAGCGGCAGGCGTTCGTCTCCCATCCGGATCGCCTCATGGTCGTGCGCCTGACCGCCAGCGAGCCCGGAGCGCTCGCGTTCCGTGTCCGATTCGAGAGCCTGCTCCTCTACGAGGTAGCTGCCGAGGGAGGGACCCTGACAGCCCGGGGCGAAGCACCGGTCCACGCCGAGCCGAGTTACCGGGGAGACATCGCCGACGCGATCGTGTACGACGAGGGACACGGAACCCGATTCGCAGTCCTGGCCCGCATCGTCGACACTGACGGAACCGTGTCGGAATCCGACGCGAGCCTTGCGCTGGAGGCGGCCTCCTACGCAACGCTCCTGGTCTCCGTCTCCACCAGTTTCAACGGCTTTGACCGGGAACCGGGCCTGGACGGGCTCGACGAGGTCGCGATCGCCGAAGACCGACTCTCGCAGGCGGCCGACCGCGACTTCACGAGCCTGCACGAGCGGCACGCGCAGGACTTCGGCTCGTTCTTCGACCGGGTCGCCCTCGACCTGGGCCCCGATCCCGTCCCTGGACTCGCCACGGACGAGAGGCTCCGTCGCTACGCGGAAGGGGCCGCCGATCCGTACCTGGAAGCCCTGTATTTTCAGTTCGGCCGCTACCTGCTGATCAGCAGCTCCCGTACGCCGGGAGTGCCGGCGAACCTGCAGGGCATCTGGAATCCGCACCTGCGCCCGCCGTGGAGCAGCAACTACACCACGAACATCAACGTGGAGATGAACTACTGGCCGGCCGAGGTCACCAACCTGTCCGAGATGCACGAGCCGCTGCTGGGCTTCATCGAAAGCCTGGCCGCCACCGGACGCGTTTCAGCGGAAACGTTCTGGGGAACGCGCGGATGGGCCGTGAGCCACAATTCCGACATCTGGGCCATGTCGAACCCGGTCGGAGACTTTGGCGAGGGGCATCCCGTGTGGGCCAACTGGAACATGGCCGGGGTGTGGCTCAGCACTCACCTGTGGGAGCACTTCGCCTTCACGCAGGACCGGGAGTTCCTGCGGAACCGGGCCTGGCCGCTGATGGTGGGAGCGGCCGAGTTCGCGCTCGACTGGCTGTTCGAGGGCGAGGACGGTTACCTCGTCACGGCGCCGTCCACCTCACCCGAGAACATGTACCGCACGCCGGATGGCTACGAGGGGGCCACGACCATCGCGACCACGGCGGACATGGCCATGATTCGCGAGCTGTTCGACGACCTGCTCACGGCCGCCGATGTCCTGCGGAGGGACTCGGAATTCCTGCAGGAAGTGCGGAATGCCCGGGACCGCCTGGCGCCCTACCGGATCGGCGCGGACGGCGGTCTGCAGGAGTGGTATCACGACTGGGAGGACGCCGACCCCCGGCACCGGCATCAATCACACCTGTTCGCGCTGCATCCCGGCACCACGATCGATCTGGCTCTCACGCCGGGGTTGGCCGAGGCCGCCCGGGCCGCCCTGGAGATCAAGGGAGACGAATCGACCGGGTGGTCCAAGGCGTGGCGCATCAACCTGTGGGCCAGGCTCCGGGATGGGTACCGGGCCCACAAGCTGTACCGGGAGCTATTGAGCTTCGTCCCCCCGGTGGCAGACCCGCGGTACGACGGGGGCGGCGGCACCTACCCGAACCTGATGGACGCCCATCCGCCGTTCCAGATCGACGGCAACTTCGGAGGGACGGCCGGTGTGGCGGAAATGCTGCTCCAGTCTCACGCCGGTGAGATCCGGCTTCTGCCAGCGCTACCCGTCGCCTGGGCGACCGGCAGCGTGCGCGGTCTGAAAGCGCGAGGTGGCGTGGAAGTCGACATCGAATGGAAGCAGGGACTCCTGCAGTCCGTGATCCTGCGCGCCGCGGTGGACGGGGTGTTCGAGGTCTCCTGGGGCACCGCGTGGCGAACCGTCGAGCTGAAGGCAGGAGAGGTCGCGCGACTCGACGGTCGTCTGCAGACTACCCGGTTTGATGCCGAAGGGGCGTAGTCGGTCCCTGCCTGGCCGTGCGCCACCCGTAGTGGGCGATCACGGCGAAGCACAGCACCACCAGGAGGAAGGAAGCTCGCACCGCGGGGAATGACACGCTTCCCAGGCTGACGGTCTGCAGGTCGATGATGGCGCCCTGCAGCGGAGGCATCACCGATCCGCCCAGGATCGCCATGATGAGCCCCGCAGCCCCCAGCTTCGCGTCCTCCCCCACTCCCTTGAGCGCGATCCCGTAGATGGTCGGGAACATGAGCGACATGCACGCCGAGACTCCGACCAGGCAGTACAGCCCCATCATGCCCGGGATGAAGATGGCGCCCAGGGTCAGCCCGCCACCGGCGAGGGCCAGGGCCAGGAGGAGGCCGCCCGGGCTCACGTACTTCAGCAGGAAAGTGCAGATGAACCGGCTGGTCACGAAGATCAGCATCGCGACCATGTTGTAGCCCTGCGCCTGCACTTCGGTGAGCCCCAGCTCCATCGTCCCGTAGTGGATGATGAAGGTCCAGCACATGATCTGGGCGCCCACGTAGAAGAACTGCGCAACGACCCCTTCCAGGTAGCGGCTGTTCCGGGCCAGGCGTCGAAGGGTGGGCCGCACGTCGAGCGACCGATCCTCCTCTCCGTAAGCCGGCATCCGGGTAACTGCGATGGCCACGAAGACCACGGCGATGACGAGCGCGATCCCCAGGTATGGGGTCCGGATCACGCCCAGGTCCTGAGCCGTGAGGACGGCCAGCTGATCGGCGGGCATGGCCGCTCGCTCGGCCGCGCTGGCCGGATTAAGCCGCGCCAGGATGAACTGCTGCGCGACGAACATGCCGAGCAGCGACCCCATCGGGTTGAACGACTGGGCCAGGTTCAGACGCCGGGTGGCGGTCTTTTCAGACCCCATGGAGAGGATGTAGGGATTCGCGCTGGTCTCGAGGAAGGAGAGCCCGCACGTGAGGATGAAGTAGGCCACCAGGAAGGGCCAGAACACCATCATCATGCTGCCGGGGATGAACAGGAGCGCCCCCGTGGCGTAGAGCCCGAGCCCCACGAGGATCCCTGCCTTGTACGAATACCGTTTGATGAACAGGGCCGCGGGGAAGGCCATGGCGAAGTAGCCGCCGTAGAACGCGAACTGCACCAGCGATCCCTGGAAGTTGCTCATCTGGAGGATGCGCGAGAACGCCTTCACCATCGGGTTGGTGATGTCGTTCGCGAATCCCCACAGCGGGAAGAGCAGGGTAACGAGGATGAAGGGAATGAGGATCCCTGCCGGCACGACCTTCGAGGATTCCCTGGTGCCAGCCATGTCAGAAACCCCTGAAATCAGTGCTCTGCCTGGCCGGCAGTCCGGGACGGGGAAGCCGCCGGAGGACCCGGTAATCGATGCCGTGAGACTCGCAGAACTCGCGCTTCTCCGGCCGGTCGCCATCCTCGTTCACTGCGTAGATATCGGGCCGGATGACTTCGATGTCCGGCGCGGCATCCAGCCACCCCCACCCCGAAGCCACGAGCGCCTGCTTCACGTAGCGTATCGAGCCGACCATGTACCGTCGCTCTTCCTCGGAGAACAGGGGATGACCCTCTCCCTTCAGGTGCTCGATGTTACGGTCACTTCCGACCGTCACGTAGAGGTCCGCCAGCTCGGATACTTCCTCGAAGAATCGGATGTGCCCGGAGTGAAGCCAGTCGTAGCACCCGGTCACGATGGCCTTTTTCCGATCCGCGGCTCCCTCGCTCGCCACGGTGGCCTCCACGGGCGTCCGGCCCGGGAAGCCCGCGAGTTCCTCGTCCCGGATGATCACGTAATCGAGACCGGCGGACTCGCAGAACGAGCGCGCCGTGGGGCTGGCGTCGGCCTCCCGGACGGCCCAGGCCTTCGCACCCGGAGCGCACCGGGCGACGATCGACGCGGGATCCCGGAACTCGTCGATCACCCTCACGGCCGAGACGTACCGGATGGCCTCGACGAGGTATTGCCGTTCTTCCACGGGAAACGCGGGTCGACGGTCGGCGCTGAAGTAGGCGGCTCGGTCCGACAGGAGAAGCACCCCGACATCGCCCCGCCCGGCCGCTTGCTGGAGGAACCGCACGTCCGGCGCCCGCAGGTCGTCGAAGCTGCCGAGGACCACGACTTTCGGCCGCTCAGTCGGCATGCGCGAGCCTGATCGTGGCGTGGAATGATCCCGGCACGGGGCTTTCGGAAATGACGTACAGATAGCCCCCACCGCACCCGGAATACACGGCCCCGGCGTACCGATCCTGATAACTCCTGAGGATGCCCGGAAGGTCGACGTTGATCGTCGGGTCGCGGAAGCTGTGCGGCACCAGCACGTCCCAGCAGGTCATGGTCTCGCTCATGGCCGCCCCGAGAGCCGCAGTGTCGCAGGCGAGGATGGCCTCGTAGCAGTCCACTCCGCTTCGACCGAGCCGACGGATCCACTCGGGGTCGAAGTTGACATCCAGCAATGGGTCGTAACCCGCGGGTCGCTGGTTGATCGGCAGGATGTGGATGACGCTCTGCAGCCAGTCGGCGATGTCGGGATCGTTCGTCGACTCCACGTGTCGCGGAAACACGCCCGCCTCGTGGTCGTAGTCGTAGTCCAGGCGCGATATGCCCGGGTAGACGATCCCGGCCATGTCCTGCGAGCCCGACGGATCCGGCTTGTCACGGTTCTCCTCGTGATACAACTCCCGCACCAGTTCGCCTGCAGGGCGGTCCGGAAGCTCTCCCTGCCACAGATCGAAGGCCGTCTTCCGGGTGCTCGTCGCCAGCCCCGCCCGCTCCATGAACCAGAACGTCGGCTCCACGCTCGCGACGACCATGGATCCGAACGGATCGGGGTTGTGACGGGACATGAAGGGCTGGTCGATCCACCCGCCGGCCAGGGCCAGCCGGTAGGGAATGGCGCCGACCGGGTCGACGTCTCTCGACATCACGTCAGGCCGACTCGAGGATGATGTTGCCGTACTGCGTCGTGTCGGCCGTGCGGATCAGGCCCACCGCGTGGGGAACGCGCTTCTTGAACTCGACGTGCGGCTCGAATTCGATGGTCGCGGGGGCCAGCAGCTGGTTGTAGGCCGCCTGCGCGGGCTCGTCGTTCTCGGCCAGAAACTCCTCGGCCATGAAGGCGGCACCGATGGAGAAGTCTCCCTTCAGCGCCTTCAATACCTGCAGCACGGTAGGGACGTCGTCCACGAGCGAGATGTCCACCGTCTCCAGCCGCGGCCAGAACGGGAATCCCCGGTCCGCGATGACCAGCGTATTCGTGTGCCGGACCCGGCCGATCAGGCCGAGGATCTGCGGATTGAGGATTCCACGCTGTAGCATCGGCGTCTCCTGGCCACTAGCTGATGGTGCGCTTGCCGGCCTTCCGGTCCGCGTACTGCTGCTCGATCCAGGCGTACGTCTTCTCCATTCCCTCGCGCAACGGTATGGAGGGCTCCCACCCCAGCACCCGCTTGATCATGGTGTTGTCGCTGTTGCGGCGCCCAACACCGAGCGGGCCCTCGATGTAGTCGCGCTCCAGCTGCACGCCGGCGATCTCTTCGACCATGGTGGCCAGGCCGTCGACGGACACCAGCTCGCTCGAGCCGAGATTGGTCGGCGTCGCGATGAGCTCGTCACAGTGCGTGATCCTGTCGATTCCGCGCACGCAATCATCGACGTACATGAAGGTGCGCTCGCGCGTGCCGTCGCCCCAGATTTCGATGCGGCCCGTGTCCTCGTCGATGGCCTCGATGACCTTCCGGCAGAAGGCCGCGGGGACCTTCTCCCGGCCGCCGTCCCACGTCCCGTACGGACCGTACACGGCGTGGAAGCGGGCGATGAAGGTCTTCATGCCCCGTTCGGCCCAGTACTCCTGGCAGAACATCTCGGAATAGAGCTTCTCCCAGCCATAGCCCCGCTCGCACATGGCCGGATAGGCGTCGGACTCCTTGAGTGCCGGCGCGTCCGGGTCCTTCTGCATCTCTGTGTTGTAGGCGCAGGCGGACGAGGAGAAGAAGTAGCGGCGGGCTCCGGCCTGGTACGCGGCTTCGAGCATGTGGGTCGTGATGAGAATGCTGCGCATGCACTCGATCCGGAAGTGCTCGATGAAACCCATCCCGCCCATGTCCGCGGCCAGGTTGTAGACCTCCGCGGCTCCCTCGCAGGCACGCCTGCAGTTCTCCGGTTCACTCAGGTCCAGGCTCAGGCACTCGACGCCCGAGACGGGCTGGTACCACTCGGAAACGCGCTTCTTGTCCACGGCGCGAATCCGCGTGAAGCCCCGGTCCTTGAAGTGCTTCGTGAGATGTCCGGCGATGAAGCCGCCCGCTCCGGCAATCACGATGAGGTCATCGGGATGGGCTGCGGTGGCGGATAGGTCGCTCACGTGATTGCTCCGTTCCGGGTTAGACGTCCTACGGGTCGATTCTATCCCACCACCCGTCCGCCGGCGAGTGGACGCTTGACCCCTTCTTGACTGTTCCGGGGTATCCATCGGGTGGCCACTCATGCAGCTACCGGGCCGAAAGGAGGTCGCACATGAGATCTCCACCAACGACCTTGCGCGCTGGCTATCTGGCTCTGGCGTTCGCGTCCTTCTGTATCGCGCACCTCGGGGCCGGAGTCGGTCATCTGCTTCCCCAGGTCCCGGAGCCGGATGTGCCCGTCGGCGATCCCCCTCCCGGAACCGCCGATGTCCCGGGCATTCCCGATCTCTACGCCGGTTTGGGCCTCAACCTGGCGGCCGCGATTCCGTTCGGGGAATTCTCGGAGAACGTGAACTTCGGCTACGGGCTCACCGGCGATATCTCTTTCCGACTGGTCAAGTCCGGCTGGCTGGGTCTTCGGATCGACGGTGGGGCCATCTGGTACGGTCACGAAACGTCGCGTGAATCCGTGTGGTTCGGCCGGGTCCCGGTTTCGGTCGAGACCGCGACTGACAACTACGTTGCGTTTGGCGCCGTCGGGCCTCAGTTGCACTTCCACGGACACCCGATGTCAGCCAGGGTGTACGGCCTCATCGGAGCTTCCTACTTCGAGACCCGGACCTCGGCAAACCTCGACACCGATGACCCGGAGATCGACGACATCGGGCTGGGATCGGTCGCTCACCTGAGCGACTGGAGTCCATCGTTCGCGATTGGGGGAGAGTTGAGGTGGGTGCTCACTGGCACTCGTGATGGCGAGCTCCTCGGATTGGCTCTCAGCATCGACTGGCGTCGCCACGGCACGACGCGATACCTGGTCGAGGGAAGCATCGAGGACAGGAACGGGCGGCCCCGGTTTGAGCCCCTCGAGAGCCGGGCGGACTTCCTCCTCGTCAGCTTCGGGGTGTGGTTCGGAACCTGGTAGCGGACCCCGGCGGTCTTACTCCATCGAGATGCGCTCGTGGGCGGCCACCCACAGCACTTCGTTGAGGGAGGGGTGTCTGAGAAGGAGCTCGGAGCCCTTCTGCCGCAGGCGTTCCTCGGTGAATCCCATGACCACCAGGTCGGCCTCCGATGATTTGGCCTGCACCAGGCTGCTGAAGTCGATGCGGTCGTCGGTGCCGATGATCTCCACCTTGCGCGGAGATACCGGGATACGGCCCTCCCGGATCATGGTGTGCAGCTGCTCGGTGCGCTCGGCGGCCTGCGCCTTCGGGTAGGCCGCGAAGATCTTGAGATCGGCCTCGCTCCAGTCCGGGTGACCCAGAAGGATGTACGTCAGGAGGATCATCAGGTTGGCGTTCCGGTGATCGTGCCAGGTAAGCCACACGTGAATGTCGGCCAGGTTGCCGAAATGGTGGTGGCCGTGGCGGAGCACCAGGGAGTCCATGTCGGCGCTGCCCGCCAGGAAGATCCCGGACCGGCACTCGTTCACCACCGACTCGTCGTCGTGCTCGGAGAACTCGAACATCATGGTGTTGTTCTCCACCCCTGCGATACCCGGCGCCTGCAGGGTCTGCGCGAGGGCGGACCGCATCGATGGGCTCACCATGGTGTCGAAGAACACGCCGCTGGGCCGGCGGGTCGTAGTCCGTATCAAACGGTCAAGCACTTTGCGGCTCTCGGCGTATGTCTCGGCATCCAGGAGTCCCTCGATGTAGTGCAGGTAGGTCCCGAAGCCGTACCGGTGGCAAAGCCACGATAGCATGCGGATCGGCGCGGAGCGGTCGAACGTGCGGCCGGTGATGGTGATGATGCTGGGGCGCCATTCCACCGGGGGCGTCTTCTGCAGGCGGATCTGCATGTTGCGCGTGGCCTGCGTCATCACCCCCTGGAAGATCGTCCCGATTCCGTCCTCGGTGTGGGCCGTGAGCTGGATCGTCTTGTACAGCGCAGCCATGATCACGATCGCGGTCACCGCGTACCCTGGGCTCATCTGGAACA
>JBDHBK010000048.1:0-9679 GCA_039592635.1 Gemmatimonadota bacterium | reverse complement strand
GGTGAGCATCGGGCACGAAACGACGAACGTGAACATCCTCGAGGACGGAGTGCCTGTCCTGACCCGCGACATCTCCTTCGGTACCCGCCGTCTCTCCCTCGACCTGCAGCGGGAGCGCGGGATGCTGGCCGAGGAAGCCGAAGCGGTTCTGAGGGGCGACAGCGTCGACGAACGACTCCGTAGTTTTCTCTACGAGCGGGCGCAGGAGGTAGGGCGGCGGAGTGCGCGTTCCCGGTCTGGTCGAGGCGCTTGCCGAGAGGCTCGGCGTGGAGACGCGCGTGGCGAGTTCGTTCGAGGTTCTGAGCGTGAAACCGGGTGCCGCTGAGACGGAGAGCATGCAGCACATGGGGCCCATGATGATGCTGGCCGTCGGTCTGGCCCTGCGGAACGCGGCGTGAGGCCTGGGCCATGATCGAGGTCAATCTTCACCCGGAGGGTTCGAAACGGCGCCGCAAGAAGCGCGGCCTTCCGAAGGCTCCCGGCTGGCTGAGGGCGACAGGTGCCGGAGACGGGCGGGATCCTTGGCTGATCGCCGCCGTGGTCATACCAGCACTGGTACTCCTGGTCGTTGGTTGGCTCTGGATGTCGCAACGCAGTGAGCGCGGAGAGCTCGGCGCGCGAATCGCCGAGGCCGTCGAGGACTCGACTCGCCTCTCCGATCTGCGGGCCCTCAGTGACAGCCTGATGGCGCGCGAGGCGCAGATCCGGGAGCGGCTCGATTTGTTGAGCGGCCTCGACGACGGCCGGTTCGTATGGCCACATCTCCTCGACGAGATCAGCCGGGCGCTTCCGGGCTACGCGTGGCTGACCTCGATTCGCGAGGCCAGTGCGGCTCCCGACCTCCAGGTACAGGTCGATGGCATGGCCGCGAACCCGCTGGCGATCACCGCTTACGTGAGGCGGTTGCAGGAGTCGCCGTTCGTCGGGGAGGTCCGGATACTCGGAAGCCAGGAACAAGACCTCGATGGCTTCAGTGCCCACTCTTTCAAGTTGATCGTATCGTACAGTGAGCCGGCCGAGGTGCTGGCCGCCGACGTCGCGGGAGGGGTTTGACCATGGCGATCCTTCCTCAGGACCAGCGGCAGCAGGTCATGCTCTTCGTGATCATCCTGGCGATCGCGGGCGGGGCGCTGTTCTACAACTTCGTCTACAGCGCAGGCGTGACGGAGCTCGTCGAGTTGTCGGATCGCGTCGAAGACCTGGAGACCCAGAATCAGATCGCGGAGACCCGGGTTGGAAACCTGCAGGAGCTCCGCGACCGGATCAGTCTCGCCGAGACCCAATTCGACCTCGTGCAGCGGCTGGTGCCGTCGAACGCCGAGGTCCCGGCGATTTACGAGGCCATAGCCACCGAGAGCCAGGCCCTGGATCTGCGCCTGATCAACGTGGAGCCAAGCCTTCCGGAGCCTGCCGACAGTGGGGCTTATTTCTTGCGACAAGAGTGGCAGATGCAGGTACAGGGGGACTACCACTCGCTGGCCGAGTTCCTGACTCGCGTGGCCTCGTTCGATCGCATCGTACGGCCCCACGTGACGCAGGTCAGCCCGGTCGGGGAGACGCCGAGTGGTCGGCAACTGGTACTCGCCTCGTTCGGATTGGAGACGTTCGTGCTGGCTCAAGAACGGGTCCAGGAGCAGAACGCGGAGGGCGACGAATGACTCAGCGCGCTCTGGTAACCGCGGCCCTGATTGTCCTGTTTGCACCGGGGTTGATTGCCCAGGAGGTCGAACAGGACCTGGCGACCGAGGTGGACGCGGCCCAGACCGCGCCGGCGTTGGAGCGTGAGACGTTTTCCTACGTTGCGGGAGGAAGGCGGGATCCGTTCCGGCCCCTGGAAGCAGGCGATGAGATCGGACCTCGATTCGAGGATCTCGAGCTCAGTGGCATCATATACAGCCCCGAAGCGGGCAGCGTGGTCGTCCTCGTGGACCGCTCCACACAGCGGCGGTACCGGGTATGGGAGGGCGACATCGTGGGCGGCGCGCAATTGCTGGACGTGACGCCGAATGAGGCGATCTTCGTGGTAACCGTCTTCGGCGTGAGCAGGCAGGAAACGCTGCGCCTGAAGAACATGGACAAGGAGCAGGGCGGATGATCGGCAAACAGGTCCTCGCGACCCTTCTGGCTGGTCTGTGGGCGGTGGCGCCCGCGGGACGAGTGCAGGAGGTCCGGATCTCCCCTTCCGGAGATGAGACCGAGATCGCCGTCATCAAGAACGGTGACGTGGAAATCCGGGATTTCATCCTGAGGGATCCGGCCCGGCTGATTCTCGACGTGCATGGAGCGGTCAACGAGCTTCCGGAAGGTACCTTCGAGGGAATCGGTCGCGGCGGAATCGTGCGGCTCAGGAGCAGCCAGTTCAGAGACGATGTCGTTCGCCTCGTCTTCGACCTCGCACACCCGGCAACGTATCAGACGGCCGACAATGGAGAGCGCTACACGGTTCGCTTCGCGAATCCGGGTGGCTCGTTCGAGCCGTGGAGCAGCGAATCCGTGATGGCCGGCACCGTTGCCATGACGGACCGCGCACCGGAGCCGACGCGGGTGGCATCCCGCACGATCTCGCCCGCCATCACCCAGGATGCGACGCAGCTCGAGCGGATCACGGTAGCGTACGACAGCGCGAGCATGCTGGAGGTACTGGCCGGGTTCTCGGAATTTGCTGGAGTCTCCATCGTTCCGAGCTCTGATGCCGCGGCGATTAACGTGCAGGGTGTGGATATCCGAAACCAACGCTGGGATGTGGCCCTGGACGCCATCCTCGCCTCGCAGGGCCTCGGCTGGAGATTGCAGTCCGAGGGGATTCTGATCGTCGACAAGCTCGAGGGAATTCGGGCGCGGGACACCCTGCAGACCGAGACCCGGGTATTCAAGATCAACTACGCATCGGCCGATTCCGTGGCCTCGACCCTCGAGCGCCTCGCCACGCCGAACCGCGGCCAGGTGGTTCCGTACCTGGGAGCGAACTCCGTGATCGTGACGGACGCGCCCTCGGTCGTGGCGCGCATGGACAGCTTGATCCGAAACCTCGACGTCAAGACCCCGCAGGTGTCGATCGATGCCAAGATCATATTCGTCGATCGCACGGATGTGATGGAGCTGGGGATCATCTACGACCTCAAGGACATGCAGGGGAACTCGCTCAACCAGGTGATCGGCGTTCCCGATCCGCTGAACCCGGGCGAGATTACGAACGAAACCCTGGTGGACCTCGCCGGAAACTCGGTCGCGGCGCTGGCTAACGCCAACGACCGCGTGCTGGCGCCCTCGCTGGAGATCCTGGCGTCCGTCGCATTCGGCGATTTCTCGCTCACCGCGTGGTTGCAGGCTCTCGAGCAACACAAGCTCTCTGACGTGCAGGCTGCGCCGACCATCCAGGTGGTGGACAATCACCACGCCCGGATTCAGGTCGGTGAGAAGACGCCGGTGCGTGTGCTGGATGCAGGCACCGGAAACACCCAGGCCCAGGCGACGGTGCAGTACGAGGACACGGGGATCATCCTGGATGTGACGCCGCACATCACGAACAACAACCAGATCCTGCTCGACGTCTCGGCTGAGCGGTCTGGAATCCAGACGGACATTCCCGATGTCGGGTTCACCTTCCTCAAGCAGATCGGCCAGACCCGTCTCCTGCTTGACGACGGTGAGACGATGGTCATCGGCGGACTCACGCTGAGCCAGGTGGATCGGACCGAGACCGGAATCCCGCTGCTCATGGATCTTCCGGTCCTCGGGGCTCTGTTCCGCACGACCAAGAACTCCGAGCGGAAGACCGACCTGATCATCCTCGTGACGCCCCACATCGTGGACTGAGTCTACGGGGCTGAATTACCCGGACCCGCCGTATCGGTGGGCCGGAGGCTGGATACAGATGCGGACGCGGGGCCGGGATGATTCCCGGTCCCGCGTTTTGCGTGGGGTCTGATCGCCGTATACTGGAGGCCGTTTCGCTCAGGGCACCCGTCCACGGAAGGCCGCCATGCTCCAGCACATTCGATTCACGACCGCCGGCGAGTCCCACGGCAAGGGTACCCTCGTCATCCTGGAGGGTGTGCCTGCCGGTCTTGCGATCACCCCGTTGGACATCGCCAGGGACCTGGCCCGCCGACAGCTCGGCTACGGTCGGGGTGGTCGAATGGCTATCGAGAAGGATGCCGGTGAGGTCCTTTCCGGTATTCGGCTTGGAGAGTCCCTGGGCTCGCCTGTGGCCATCTGGATCCGCAACCGCGACCACTCGAACTGGGAGGTCGCGATGTCGGTGGACGCCCGACCCGAGGCGGATGACGAGGCGTTGCGCCGGGTCTATCTGCCCCGGCCAGGGCACGCCGACCTCGTCGGTATGCTGAAGTATGACCGAGCCGACGCCCGGGACATCCTCGAGAGGTCTAGTGCGCGAGAGACTTCGGCTCGCGTGGCCGCCGGCGCCGTTGCGCGCCGTCTCCTGGCTGAACTGGGGGTGTCGATCGGAAGTCACGTGACCCGCATTGGTGCCGAAGCCGCGAACCGCCCCGAGGAGTGGCCGTCCGAGCTCAACGAGGCGTCCGACGCCTCCGAACTCCGGTGCCTGGACCCCGCGGCGGAAGACCGGATGAAGAAGGCGATCGATGCGGCGCGGGAAGCGGGCGACACCCTGGGGGGCGAGTACGAGGTGATCGCGACGGGGCTGCCGGTCGGACTCGGGAGCCACGTTTCCTGGGATCGTCGCCTCGATGGACGGCTGGCGGGTGCGCTGATGTCGATCCAGGCCATGAAGGGCGTGGAGATCGGTCTGGGTTTCGAGGCAGCCGGCCGGCGGGGATCTTCGGTGCACGACGAAATCGTGGCCGATCCGTCGCTCGAGCGCACGGGTGGGTTCCACCGAACCGGCAATCATGCCGGAGGGCTGGAGGGCGGGACGACGACGGGAGAGCCTCTCGTGGCGCGAGTGGCGATGAAGCCGCTGAGCTCCCTCACCAGGCCTCTCACCAGCGTGGACGTTCGGACGGGTGAAGCCGCCGGCGCCGTGAGAGAACGAAGTGACGTGTGTGCCGTACCTGCGGCGGCCGTGGTCGGAGAGGCCATGATGGCTCTCGTCCTGGCCGATGCGATGGTCGAGAAGTTCGGTGGGGACTCGCTCGGCGAGATCCGGGCCAATCTGGAGGCGTACCTGCGACGCGCCGGCGAACGGAGGCGGCGCTGGGAATGAGGTCCCCGTCCGGACCGATCGTCCTGGTGGGGTTGAGCGGTGCCGGCAAGACGGTCGTCGGCCGCCTGCTCGCGCAGCGCCTGGGGTACCGATTTCTCGACCTCGACTCGGAAGTGGAGCGCCTCGCTGGCTGTTCCATCGCGGACCTGTTCGACCGGGAAGGCGAGGGGGCTTTCCGCGACCTCGAGGCACAGGTGACGTGCTCGGCAACCGTCGATTCAGAGACCGTCGTGTCCACCGGTGGAGGCTGGATGGACAGGCCGGAGCTGCGCGAAACGTGGCCGGGTGCCGTGCGAGTCTGGCTTCGCGTTGAGCCGGAGAGCGCGGTGTCCAGACTTGCGCAAGAACGCTCCACTCGGCCTCTTCTTGCGGGTCCGGACCCCGAATCGGCGCTTCGGCGGCTGCTTGTTGAAAGGCTTGCGGCCTACGAGACGGCCGAGATCGCGGTGCGGACGGACGGGCTGACCCCCGATGCTGTCGTGGTCGCCATACAGGAAACACTCGCTGAAGCGGGGTAGCTCCCGCTCTACCCTAACGTTTCGCACTGGAAATCGATGTCGAGTACCAAGAAGGCCAAGCACCTGGTCATCGTCGAGTCGCCCAAGAAGGCGCGACTCCTGGGCCAGTATCTCGGAGACGACTACGCGGTCGAAGCTTCGGTCGGCCACGTAGTGGACCTGCCGAAGAAGGGCCTTTCCGTGGACGTGGACAACGGCTACGAGCCGGAATTCGTCACGGTCCGCGGCAAAGGTAAGGTGCTCGAACAGCTGAAGAAGCAGGCCAAGGCGGCCGAAGATATCCTGATCGCTACCGACCCCGATCGTGAGGGCGAGGCGATCGGCTACCACATCGCGGTCAAGCTGGGGTACGACAAGGACGACGGCCGCCGGTTCCGTCGGGTGCGGTTCAACGAGATTACGGCGCAGGCGGTCAGGGATGCGGTCAAGCAGCCCGGCGACCTCGACCTGAACCAGGTCGACGCCCAGCAGGCACGGCGGATACTGGATCGCCTGGTCGGCTACGGTCTGTCACCGTTGTTGTGGAAGAAGATCTCGCCGGTGGATCCGATCAGTCGCACGCCTCTGTCCGCCGGACGGGTACAGTCCGTGGCGGTGCGCCTGGTGGTGGACCGGGAGCGGGAACGCAGGAGGTTCAGGAGCGGTGCCTGGTGGGATCTCGCAGCGACGTTTGCGCGTGAAGGACAGGCATTCGAGGCACAGTTGACTCAGGTGGATGGTGTCCCGGTAGTAAAGGGCGCCGACTTCGATGCCGCGACCGGACTGCCCAGGAAGCCTGGAGCGGTGGCCGTGTTCGGTGAGTCCGACGTCGAAGCGCTGCGGTCACGGCTCGACGGCGTGGACTTCGAGGTGGACCAGGTCGAGTCCAAAGAGATCACGCTCAGGCCGTATCCCCCGTTCACCACGTCCACTCTGCAGCAGGAAGCGAATCGCAGGCTGAACCTCACCGTGCGACAGACCATGCAGGTCGCCCAGCGCCTGTACGAGGCGGGCCACATCACCTACATGCGGACGGATTCGGTGCACCTGTCCGGCCAGGCGATTGCAGCGGCCAGGGGCAAGGTGGAGTCACTGTACGGCGAGGAGTATCTGAGCCCGGCTCCGCGGAACTTCAAGACGAAGTCGAAGGGGGCGCAGGAGGCGCACGAGGCCATTCGCCCGGCGGGCACCTCGATGTTGACCGCGGCAGAGCTGAAGCTCGCCTCGGTGGACGGAGCCCTATACGAGCTGATCTGGAAGCGGACCATGGCCACGCAGATGGCCGATGCCAAGCAGCTCAGGGTGTCGGCGTCGATCCGCGGAGATGGTGTCGAATTCAGAGCACGCGGGAACACGCTCGTGTTCGCCGGCTTTCGAAGAGCCTACGTCGAGGGCAGCGATGACCCCGAGGCGCAGCTCGAGGACCTCGAGGTCGTTCTCCCGCGGCTCGCTCCGGGCGACTCGGTCGAGACTCGCGATATGCGACCGGAATCCCATGAGACTCGTCCGCCGGCCCGCTACACCGATGCTTCGCTGGTCAAGGCGCTGGAGGCTGCGGGGATCGGTCGGCCGTCGACCTACGCCACGATCGTGGACACGATCCGTCAGCGTGGTTACGTCGTCGGTCGCAACAAGCAACTCGTTCCGACTTTCGTGGCCTTTGCGGTCACCGGTCTGCTCGAAAGTCACTTCGAGGACCTGGTAGATCCGGGCTTCACATCGGAGATGGAGAAGGGTCTCGATGCGATCGCGGACGGCGACGTGGACTGGCGATCGTTCCTCGACGATTTCTATCGAGGCGAGAATGGCTTCGAGGACCGGTTGGAGAACCGCGCGGCGGAGATCGATCCCCGCACGGCGTCTACCCTGAGCGGGTTTGACGATCTCGGAGGGGAGCTCCGTATCGGGCGCTTCGGGCCCTTCCTCGAGACGGCGGGGGATGGCGAGCCGCTTCGGGTCACCATACCCGAGGACCTGGCTCCTGCGGACCTCTCGCCGGAGAAGGCGGCCCAACTCCTGGCGGACCGGGAGCGGGCGGACCAGCCCCTCGGGCTCGATCCGGAGTCGGGTCTGCCGGTGTACGTCAGGACCGGCCGCTTCGGGCCGTTCGTACAGCTTGGTGAGCCGACGGAAGACGGAGAAAAGCCCAAGCGGGCTTCGCTCACCAAGGGCATGGCCACGGACGAGGTCACCCTGGAGATCGCCTTGCGTCTGCTGTCCCTGCCGCGCGATCTCGGGCCGCACCCGGAGGACGGTGAGCCGGTGCGTGCCGGTATCGGACGCTACGGACCCTATGTCGTTCACGACGGTAATTTTCGCTCTCTCGAGAAGGCGGACGACGTACATACGGTCACCCTGGAGCGGGCCCTGGAGCTGCTGGCGCAGCCCAAGGCTGGCCGCCGCCGCGCGTCGGCGAAGCCCCTGCGTGAACTTGGAGCGCACCCGCACGACGGCCAGCCCGTGAATCTGCTGGACGGTCGCTACGGACCCTACGTGAAGTACGGGAAGCTGAATGCCTCGCTTCCGAAGGACGTGTCGCCCGATGACATCACGCTGGATCAGGCTCTCGAGCTCCTGGCGGCCCGGGCCGCCAGCGGACCACGCCGCAAAGGTGGCCGGCGTAAGAAGTAGAGCGGGGATCGGTGCGGGAACCGATGGCTGATCAAAGCATCACGGTGGTTGGAGGTGGTCTCGCCGGGTCCGAGGCGGCGTGGCAACTGGCGCGCCTGGGGCACCCGGTCGACCTGTACGAGATGCGCCCGGGGCGTCCCACCCCGGCGCATCAGACCGACCACCTCGCGGAGATCGTCTGCACCAATTCCTTCAAGTCTGAAAACCTGGACACGCCGCACGGCCTCCTGAAGGCGGAGATGCGAATCCTGGGATGTCTTCTCCTCGAGGTGGCGGATGAGTTTCGAGTTCCGGCGGGCAGCGCCCTGGCCGTAGATCGTCAGCTGTTCGCCGCGGCGGTCACGGCAAGGCTCGAAGCGGAGCCCGGGATCCGAATCGTAAGGGAAGAGATCACCGAGCTTCCTCCCGGCCCGGCGGTCATTGCCACCGGGCCTCTGACGTCCGACGCGCTGTCGAAAGCGATCCGCGAGCGCCTGGGCACCGACGGCCTGTCCTTCTTCGACGCCATAGCCCCTATCTTCTCGCGCGAGTCGATCGACGAGAGTGTCGCCTGGCTGGGATCGCGATACGACAAGGGCGAGGCCGCCTACCTGAACTGTCCGCTCGACGAGGAGCAGTACGAGGCCTTCGTCGAC
This sequence comes from Gemmatimonadota bacterium, assembly GCA_039592635.1. Classification (GTDB taxonomy): domain Bacteria; phylum Gemmatimonadota; class Gemmatimonadetes; order Palauibacterales; family Palauibacteraceae; genus Benthicola. Next base: position 728 of record JBDHBK010000048.1, on the reverse strand, counting down.
GCGTTGCTCGAGGTGGACATCCACCAAGGCCACGATTGGGAGAACGTGCCCTATTTCGAGGGTTGTCTGCCGATCGAGGTCATGGCCCGCAGAGGTCGGGACACCCTCCGGTTCGGTCCCATGCGGCCCGTGGGTCTGAACGATCAGGATACGGGTCTCAGGCACCACGCCGTCGTGCAGCTCAGGGCCGAGGACCTGGGCGGGCGGATGTGGAATCTGGTGGGCTTTCAAACCCGCCTGCGACGCGGCGAGCAGGAACGCGTGTTCCGCATGATACCGGGGTTGGGCGAGGCGGAGTTCTTGCGCTACGGTTCGATTCACCGCAACGCCTATCTGTGCTTTCCGCGGGCCCTCTCCGCCCACGGAGGGCTGCCGTCGGAGCCGAATCTACTGTTCTCCGGGCAACTCACGGGGGTGGAAGGCTATACTGAATCGATCGCCAGCGGCCTGCTGGCGGCGGTCAACATCGACCGGATGTTGTGCGGCGCGGACCCCGTTCTGCCGCCTGCGACGACGATGCTGGGCGGCCTGTACCGATTCCTGCGTGAGGCGAATCCCGATCACTTCCAGCCCATGAACGCCAACTTCGGCCTCCTGGACCCCCTGCAGGAGAAGGTGCGAGGAGGGAAGAGGAAACGAAGAGCGGCATACTCGGCGCGGGCGCTCGAGGAGTTCCAGCGATGGGCCGACACGGTTCGTCCGGGCCCCGGCGACCGGACGTCCGCTTC
>JBDHBK010000047.1:0-9767 GCA_039592635.1 Gemmatimonadota bacterium | reverse complement strand
ATAAGACGAGAGGGCCCCCGCGATTCCATCCATGAAACGATGGCGCATTCCAGCGCCGGCACCGTGGCCGAGGACGTACAGCGCGTGACAATCGGGTGGCTTGAGGAGAATGGCGGAGACCTGGCCGGAACCCGGAGCAGCCGCGAACCGCAACTCGCTGACCGTCGATTCGCTCACTCGTTTGCCCCACTGGCGGGTGGCGGATCGACCTGGCCGGCCTCGAGTTCATAGCCATGTCCTACATCCAGAATCCCTCCAGTTCGTGCATCGTCGCGCTGCCCGCGCAGAAGACCTCCGGGCCGATCGCGGGAAGCCGCACGCGATAGGTCTCGTGAACGTGCCCGCACAGAATCGCGCCGCGCTCGACGACTGCGCAGTCCCTGAGAAACTCCTCGGCGTTCTCCAGACCATGCGCCCGAGTGTCCGGGCCGCCGTCGGCCAGGCACGGCGCATAGTGCGTGACGATGAACACGAAGCGATTCTCGAGCTCGGGTCGAGCGAGGACTTCGCTCAGTGCCGCCAGTTGCTGCGGCGGAATCCGGCCACTCGATCGCCACGGTATGGGATTCGGCTTGGCGCTGTTCAGGCCCACGACGGCCACATCGTCTCCAATCAACCGCACCAGAGGCCAAGGCCCGTCGCTGCGCGAATCGGGCAGGTCTGATTCCAGCAGTCCCTCGAAGGTCGTCTCGAACCGCTTCTCCCGTACCACGGTCCGGGTGTACAGGTCGTGGTTTCCCGCTACGCACACGAACTCGGCGGGGGAATTCACGAAGGGCTGGATCGCGGCCCGGGCGGTGGCGAACTCGGCGCGGGTGCCCATGGCGGTGAAGTCACCCGAGAACACGACCAGGTCGACCGCACCTGAATTCGCGAAGTCCGCGAGGCGATCCAGTTTCTCCAACGCCCGTTCGAATCGGCGCCCCCGGCCTCGCAGGAAGTTGATTCCGCCCGCCATTCGCTTCCCGGGCCAGTCGTGAGCGGGGATTCGGCGCAGCCCGAGGCTGATATGGATGTCGCTGAAATGGAGTACTCGCACCCGATTTACCTTACGCGCGCCGGTGGCGCGGGTTATTGTTCGCGCACGATGAAACTGCTCACCGTCGCTGCACACGATCTTCCCAAACTGCTTCCCATGCGGGACGCTGTCGAGGCGATGAAGTCCGCGTTCGCCATGCTGTCGGCCGGCCAGGTCGTCGCTCCGCCTCGCGGCGTGGTGCCCGTAAACGAAGTGGATGGCATTTCGCTGCTCATGGGTGGATACGTGCCGGGCGAAGGCCTCGCTGCCAAGACGGTCTCGATCTTCAACCGAAATCGCGACCTGGGCAAAGACGTGGTCACCGGCCTGATGCTGGTGCTCGACCCTGTGTCCGGTGAGCCAATCGGCCTGCTGGACGGCGGAGCACTCACCGCGTGGCGGACCGGCGCCGCGGTCGGTGCGGCGACAGACCTTCTGGCCCGGCCGGACGCTCGGATCGCAGCGTTGATCGGCGCCGGTGCGCAGGCGCGCACCCAGCTGCTCGCCCTGGACGCCGTGCGCGAACTGGAGACGATTCGCGTGTTCGGAGTCGACGGGCGCCAGGTCAGCGAGTTCATCGAACGACTTCAGCCGGAAGTCAGTGCCCGCCTTGAGACGATGACCTCGGCCGACGGGGCGGTGGACGGAGCCCACGTGATCAGCTCGGCGACGAACTCGCCGACGCCGGTGTTCGACGGGCGTCGGCTTGCCCGGGGTGCCCACCTGAACGCGATCGGCACGTTCACCCTGGATCGCCGGGAGGTGGACCTGGTCACCGTGGAGAGGTCGACGGTATTCGTGGACCTCGTCGAAGCGGCGCTCGAGGAGGCTGGCGAACTGGTGGCGGCGGTCGACGCCGGTGTCACCCGCCCTGAGGACTGGACGGAGATCGGCCATGTGGCGGCCGGCCGGTCTCCCGGACGAACCCGTGTGGACCAGATCACGTTCTTCAAGTCCGTCGGGCACGCCGTGCAGGACATCGTGACCGCGTCCCGTATCATGAAGCGGGCGGCCGAAACCGGCCTGGCTCGAACGGTGGAACTCTGACATGGACCCGCGATTCGAGATCCCCGCTGGCTGGGAGCGGTTGCAGACGATCGACGCTCACACTGCCGGCGAGCCGCTCCGGGTGGTCACCGGCGGCTGGCCCGAGATTCCGGGCGATACGATCCTTGCCAAGCGCCAGTACGCGCGCGACAACCACGACACGCTGCGCCGGGCCCTCATGTGGGAGCCCCGGGGCCACGCCGACATGTACGGTTGCATTCTGACCGAACCGGTGACCCCGGACGGCGACGTGGGAGTGCTGTTCCTGCACAACGAAGGGTACTCGACCATGTGCGGGCACGGGATCATCGGTCTCGTCACGGTAGGACTCGAATACGGTCTGCTGGATCGGGCGGCGCTGAAGGTCGATGCCGCCGGGCAGCCGGTCGTGAGGATCGACACCCCCGCCGGTCGCGTCACGGCGACGGCCCACATGGAAGCCCGGACCGATGGAACACGTGTTGCCCGGGTGTCTTTTCTGAATGTTCCTTCTTTCTTACTGGAACCGAATCTCTCGGTCGACGTGCCGGACTTCGGCCCGGTCCGTTGCGACATCGCGTTCGGCGGGGCCTTCTACGCCTACGTGAATGCGACCGACATGGGACTGGCGATCGAACCCGAGTCCTACACCCCGCTCATCGACGCGGGCCGCCGGGTGAAGCGCGCCGTGATGGAGCAATACGTGATCGTTCATCCGGACGGGGACCCCGATCTCAACTTCCTGTACGGGACGATCTTCGTACAGAAGGGGGAGGGCGACGTTCACAGCCGGAACGCGTGCGTGTTCGCCGAGGGCGAATTGGACCGGAGCCCTACGGGGACCGGCGTGAGCGGACGAGCGGCGATCCATCATGCCCGTGGTCAATTGTCCGCCGGGGAGACGATCACGATCGAGAGCATCATCGGGTCGTCGTTCGACGTCCGGGTCGCGGCAGAGACCACGGTCGGACGACGTCCCGCCATCGTTCCAGAGGTTACCGGCACAGCCCACGTTACCGGTCGGCACGAGTTCCTGATCGATCCGGAAGACCCGCTGCGGGACGGTTTCTTCCTGCGCTGAGCAACCCGACATCCAACAGTAGAGGCCGACCGACATGGACGCACCGATTCCGTTTGCCGGCTGCTTCTCAGCCGAGTCCGATCCCACTCTGCCCGTGGTCTTCGCCGGTATGCCGTGCGACACGCAGTCCACCTTCCGCCGCGGCCCGGCAGAAGGACCGTCCCGGATTCGACTGGCCTACGACGGCCGCTGCTACAATGCCACGACTGAGCTGGGAGCGGACCTGGCCGGCCTGGTGTCCGATGCCGGCGACTGGCTTCCCGGAGGTTCGTGGGAGGGAACTCGTGAGGACTACCGCTTCCGGGCCGAGGAGTTGCTGGCTGGGGAGGCGGTGCCCTTCTTTGCCGGAGGGGACCACGCGATCACCATGCCGCTGATCGAGGCGCTGGAGGTGCTCGAGGAGCCGGTACACGTGGTGCAGCTCGACGCCCACCCGGACCTGTATCCGGAATTCGACGGCGATCGCTGGTCACACGCGTGCGTGGGAGCGCGGATTCTAGAGATGGAGCACGTCGCGTCTCTGACCCAGATCGGGATCCGCACCCTGAACCAGGCGCAGCTGGAGGTGGCACGGCGGCATGCCGGCCGACTCACGATTCTCGAGGCGCGCGATCTGTCCTTTCGCCCCTCAGATTTGTCACATATCCCCGATGGAGCGCCCGTCTACCTGACCGTGGACCTCGACGCGTTCGACCCGGCGTATGCGCCCGGGGTCTCGCATCCGGTACCCGGCGGTATCACGCCTCGCCAGGCACTGGCCCTGATCCAGGAAGCGCCGTGGCGGCTGGTGGGGATGGATGCTGTGGAAGTGAATCCGTCCCTGGACCAGGGTGACCGGACGGCGGTCCTGGCCGCCCGGCTCCTTCACGAGGCGATGGGAAGGGTCGAAGAGCCCGAGGGCTGACCTACTCCTTGGGCGTGTAGCGACCGTCGAAGAGAGTGGTCCAGGTCTGTCCCTTGTCCGCCGATGTGTCCCAGGTCTGCCGAACGTCACCGTCTTCGAGCGGTTCCCAGGTGATCCGATGCAGCACGTCCTCTCCGTCCTGTCCGGGCCGGTGGCCATTCATGACCATGCTGCCGTCCACGAGCCTGCCGTCGAGCTCGAGCAGGAGGCCGCCGTTGTCGACCCAGGTCTGGTGCCACTTGTCGTTGGCGGCATCGTAGATGTTGAGGCTCTTTCCCGAATAGGGCCCTGCGCTCTGCCACTCCTCCAACAGCACGCAGCCCCCGAGGATCGACGAGATCTCGTTGGTGCCGACGACGTCTCCCTGGGCGTTGGTGACTTCCCAGGTACCGACCCAGAAGTCGAACTGGTGGTGCACTTCGTCCGCGCAGGGGCTCTGCTGGGCCTGCTGGCCCCGCGCTTCCCCGGCAGCGACGAGAGCGGCCACCAGCGCGGCCACTCCGACCCACGACCGACCGACAAACGTGAATCCTGACATGCAACCTCCTCAAGATCGTGACGCGCGGCGTTCGCAAAGCCTCCGACCGACTCCAGGCCCGCGGGCGGCCCCACTCGTTCCACCCGGGGCGCCATCCGTGTTCAGACGTTAAGATTCTGGATTATGCGCAACACGAATTCCCGGAGTCCATATGAGAACGCGTAAAGTCCCGCTGCGGTGTCGCGTCCGCCCGCATCAGTATTCCCTCGTTCTGCTGGCAGGGCTCGCGGCGTGTTCGACGGCGGCGCCCCGGCAGACCGGATTTCAGGAGATGCTGGGCAGCGACATCTCCGCCCGTGAACTCCGCATCCGCACCACCAACTACGCGCTGACGTTCTCCCAGACGGTCGAAATCGCCGCAGACAGCATCATTGCCCTCACCTCCGATCAGTCCGTCGCTCGAAACGCCCTGGTCTGGAAGATCTACGGCGTGGCGGCGATCCATCGATCGGCCGCGCTCCCGGATCCGCTGATGGCCTGGATCGACAGTCAGGTCCTCACCTACCAGATGAGAGACTTCTTCGCGACGGGCAACGGCAAGTCTCTGTTCGGTGCCCAGCAGCCATTGGCCGTGGAAGCGACCCGGTTCATCGAGGCAGAACTCGAGCGTTCCATCGAACTGTCCGGACAGAGAATGCAACCGCAGTTGGAAAGCGGGATTCGGGACTTTGCGGCCGAGCACCCGCTCAACAATTCCTACTTCTTCCGTCCCTCGCCCGTGGCACTGCTCGCCAAGTACCTGGGACAGGATCAGGTTTCAGGCCTCCAGGCCGTGGGCAGCTTGACCGAGATGATGGAGCAGCTGAGCCTGCGCCTCAACCTGTACACCGAACTCCTGCCGCGAAGCGGGCGGTGGCAGGCGGAACTCATGCTGGCCGAGCTCGCGGATTCCAGCAGCTTCTCACAGTTCGCGGACATTCTCAACCAGATCGAGGCCATGGAAGCGCTGAACGCGTTTCTTCTGAGCGCGCCCGACCTGGTCGATGAGCAGCGAGAGATCCTGCTGGAGGCGGTCGATCACCAGCGCCTCGCGTTCGAGGCCGCCCTCGAGACGTACGTGGCCGGCGCCACGGATGAGATCCTCGCCGGGATCACGTCCGAGCAGGAAGCCGCGATGGCGGAGCTCGATCGAATCATGCAGGCCGAGATCCAGGAAGCCGTCACCCGCCTCGACGCGTCGATCGCGCAGGCTGTCGTGGACATCGATGGCGCCCTGGAGCGCGCAGTGGACAGGCTCTTCGTCAGACTGCTTCAACTCGCCGCGATCGCAGGCGTGGTGGCCGTTCTGCTCGTACTTGTGCTCCACCGGAGGTTCGTCTCCGCGAACGCCGAATAAAGTCGGCACGGACGGGTAACTGTGAACGGAAGGGAGCCGATGGGCGCCCCGTGAACCGAACCAGGACGGAATTGGAGCGCGAACGAGATGCTGGCCAGGCGGCCGAAGCCATCCTCGTACGTCGAGCCCAGGCGGGGGAGACAGCCGCGTTCGGAGAGCTCGTATCTATCTATATGCAAAGGTGTTACTACGCCGCCCTCGGCATGGTCGGATCGCCGCAGGACGCGGAGGACCTGTCGCAGGAAGCGTTCGTCCGTGCGTTCAAGGCACGTGCCCGCCTGGATCCGGAGCGCCCGTTCTACCCATGGCTGTACCAGATCCTCAGGCGCCTGTGCTACAACTTCACGCGTGACACCAGTTCGCGCCGAAGGAAGCTGGAGCGCGCCGGAGGCTGGCTGGTCGCCGAGGCAAGAGTGCGAGCCTCCGTGGACGATCCGGAACGCGTTCGGGCCACAGAGGAACTGCGAGATCGCCTCGAGTCGGCGATCCGGGAGCTGCCGCTTGCCCAGCGAGAGGTATTCGTGCTGAAGGAGTTCGAGGGGCTGAAGTACCGGGAGATCGCCGAGTTGCTCGATGTACCCATGGGCACGGTGATGTCACGACTGTATGCCGCGAGACAGAGACTCGCGGTGCGGCTGGAAGGCCTCGAATGAACGACGACAAAGGCCGGATAGGCCGAAACGAAGAACTTCTGATGCGGGCGCTCGACGACGAGCTGGAGCCGGTTGAACGCGTCGAGTTCGAACGCCTGCTATCGGACAACCCGGAGCTGGCGGGGGAGTGGAAGCGCCTCTCCCGGCTCAAGGAGGTGACGGCGAACATGAACCTGAGAAACCCGCCGGAAGAAATGTGGGCCGGCTACTGGACCAGCGTGTACAGCCGCTTCGAGCGAGGCCTGGCGTGGATACTGGTGTCGATCGGCGCCATCGTGCTCGGTTCCTGGGGTTCCTGGCAGTTCGTCCAGGACCTGATGGCTGACACCGACCTTCCCACGTTCGTGAAGTGGAGCATCCTGGCCCTTCTCGTGGGCCTGGTGATGCTGCTGGTGTCCGTGCTGCGACACCGCGTCTTCGTGAGCCGATCGGATCCATACAAGGAGATCGAACGATGATGATCACCCCGTCGGCGACCGTGGCCGGTCACCGGATTACCAAGACCCTGGGCCTGGTCCGGGGCAACACCATCCGGGCTCGCCACGTCGGCAAGGACATCCTGGCCGGGTTCCGGAACATCGTGGGCGGCGAGGTCAGCGAGTACACGAAGATGATGGCCGAGTCGCGCGAACAGGCGCTGGACCGAATGGTGGCCGAGGCCGAGGAAGCCGGAGCCGATGCCATTGTGAACCTTCGTTTCGCGACCTCGTACGTGATGGGATCGGCATCCGAGATCCTGGCGTATGGTGACGCCGTGAAGCTCGAGAAGGAGCCAGAAGTCACCGGGTTCTGATCGCACGACGCCCTGCTGGGCGCTTACACAACAGGAGAATTCCATGATTCTGAGACGACTGACAATCGCGGCCCTCGTAGCCATTGCCAGTGTGGGGATGTTCACGCCGGCGCAGGCCCAGGAAGCCACGATGGCCGGGGACTGGGCCGGCACGCTGAGTACGCCTAACGGCCCGATCGATCTGATCTTCAAGGTCGTCGAAGGTGAAGACGGCGCGCTGAGCACGACACTGGACGTTCCGACCCAGGGGGTGGCGGGGATCGTATGCACCGAAACGACAGTAGACGACGAAGGTCTCCACATCTCGGGCTGCGAGATCCCCGGCAGCGGCGGCTACGACGGTGCGCTGAACGAAGAAGGGGGGCTCACCGGCAACTTCAACCAGGCCGGCCAGATGCTTCCGTTGGACCTCGAGCTGGCGGCCGATACGGAGTAGCCGCCAGGCCAGGCAGCACTGAACACGGCGGGGGACGGCGAACAGTCGTCCCTCGCGCTACATCGAGGCCATTGTGAACAGATCGGGACGGGCCATGGCACGGGTAGTTGGAGTCATCGCGCTGTCGAGTCTGGTGGGGGCGGGCTTTGCCGATGCGCAGGACCTGGGGACGGGCGCTGACGTGACGGGCTCGTGGGTCGGTACGCTGAATGCGGCAGGGCAGGAACTGCGCCTCGTCTTCCATATCGTGCGAGATGATGCCGGGCGGCTGTCAGGCACGATGGACAGCCCCGACCAGGGAGCGTACGGTCTCGCCCTTTCGGCGGTCGAAGAGGGCGAGGATGGCTCCGTTCGATTCGAGTTCTCCATGGCGGCCGCCGAATTCACGGGCCGATTCTCGGAAGACCGACGCGCGATCGACGGCAGCTGGGCACAGGGGGGTGCCAGCCTGCCTCTTATCCTGGAGCGAACCGACTCGGAGACCCTGGCGCCGGCGCGGCCGCAGGAGCCCGAGCCCCCGTATCCGTACGAAGCGCTCGACGTCGAGTTCGAGAATCCGGAGGCCGGGATCCGGCTCGCCGGGACGTTCACGATTCCGGCGGGAGACGGCCCGCACCCCGCGGTCGCGTTGCTCACGGGCTCGGGGCCGCAGGACCGGAACTCTGCGGTGTTCGGGCACCAGCCGTTCCTGGTTCTCGCGGACTACCTCACGCGCCGCGGAATAGCGGTTCTGAGGTTTGACGATCGCGGGATCGGGTCCTCCACGGGTAACTTCGCGGTGGCGATGACGCCCGATTTCGCCAGCGATGCCCTGGCCGCCGTGGCGTTCCTGCGGACGAGGCCCGAAGTCGACCCGGAGAAGATCGGGCTGGTGGGGCACAGCGAGGGGGCGATCGTGGCCCCGATGGCGGCAAACCAGGGTGGTGACGTCGCGTACGCGGTGCTCCTGGCAAGCACGGGGGTGAATGGCCGGGAACTGCTCGTGATGCAGGCGAAGGCCATGAACCGGGCGGCGGGTCTGCCCGAGGCGGTGATCGAGCAGCGCGCCAAGATCCAGGAGAGCGTGCTCGACGTGGCCGTCGTGGCCGAGAACGACAGCGTGGCGGCCGAACAGGCCCGGGCGATCCTGGCGGACGCCGGCCTCACGGGCGACGCGGCCGAGGGCCAGATCCGGTGGCTACTCTCCCCGTGGATGAAGTACTTCCTCGTGTACGATCCGCTTCCCGCCCTTCAAGACCTGTCGATTCCGGTGCTGGCCCTGAATGGAGAGAAGGACACACAGGTCCCGCCGACCGAGAACCTGTTGCCGGTCGAAGAGGCGCTGCTGGAGGGGGGAAACCACGACGTCACGGCGGAGGTTCTTCCGGGGCTCAACCACCTTTTCCAGACGGCGGAGACGGGTCTGCCTACGGAGTATGCGGGCATCGAGGAGACGTTCTCTCCCGCGGCGCTGGAGAGGATCGCCACGTGGATCCAGGAGAGGACCTGATGGGCTAGTCGGACTTCTTCTTTTTGCGGCCCTTCAGCCCGTGGTGAAGGTCGAGTGTCTTGCTTTCCAGGTAGTCTACGATGAGGTCGGATCCGCCCTCGTCCAGGACGGTGCGCGCTTCCTCACGCCGCTTCAGCCCGTACAGATTTAGCCATCGCTCGAAACCCTCGCCGATCCGGATTACCGCCCGCAGAAAGACGCCCCGGCTCTCGGCGGGCATGACCATGTCGGCCACGACCGCTGCCAGGGCTAGCGGGGCGAGAATGAGGTCCTTCAATCCGTCCACTGCCAGCTTCAGCTCGAACACTCCGAGGTCGCGCGCCAGCTTCCACCGGCTCTTGTACTCGGGAAGCGTGGGGACGGCCACCTCGCGCCGCTCTGGGGCATAGCTGTCGTTCATGTCACGATCTCAAGCTCGGGTGGCCGGCATGCCGGGTGTGTGAACTGCGTGAATGTGGCGCCTTGAAACGCTGCTGCAACGAGCACCCTCCTA
>JBDHBK010000046.1:0-9593 GCA_039592635.1 Gemmatimonadota bacterium | reverse complement strand
GCCATGGATCGAAGATTAGTCACGGCACCTTGACCCGGCCAGAAGCGGCCCAACGCTTGCGCTTCGAAGCCTTGTTGCCGACCGTCAGCACCGTACCCTAGCGGTCTCACGAAACAGCTGGAGACTGACCATGTGCCGTTGGCTCGCCTACTCCGGTGCACCGCTCTACCTGGAAGAGCTGGTCTTCAAACCCGAGCATTCCATCATCGATCAGAGTTTGTCCGCCCACAGCGCCGTGAACCCGACGAACGGGGACGGATTCGGCATCGGCTGGTACGGCTCGCGAGACACGCCGGGAATCTACAAGGACATCCAGCCGGCGTGGAACGATACCAATCTCCGTCATCTGGCCGAGCAGATCCGCTCGCACATGTTCCTGGCCCACGTACGGGCGGCCACGGGCGGCACCCCGGTGCAGCAGACCAACTGTCATCCGTTTCGGAACGGGCGCTGGTTGTTCCTGCACAACGGCCGCATCCAGGATTTCAACCGCATCCGGCGGGACCTGGACTTCGCCGTTCACGCGGACCTCTACAACCTGATCGAGGGAAGCACCGACTCGGAGGTGATGTTCCACCTCGCTCTCACGTTCGGACTGGAGGACGATCCGATCGCCGGGCTCGAGCGCATGGTGGGCTTCGTCGAGCAGACGGGCTGGGAGGCGGGCATCGAGCACCCGATGCAGATGACTGTGGGGTTGACCAACGGGCATCATCTCTACGCGGTCCGCTACTCATCGAACCACAGCTCGCGGACGCTGTACCACAGCCGGTCCATCAGCGCGCTGCGGATGCTGAACCCGATGTTCGAGCGCTACTCCGAGGACGCAATGGTCGTCGTGTCGGAGCCCATGAACGATGTCGTGGAGTACTGGGAGGAAATCCCCGAATCCACCGCCCTGGTGGTCGAGGGCTGCGAGGTTCGCACCCTGCCCTTCAAACCTCGCCGGCCGGACTGATCCTCTAGTCGAAGTCGGCGATCACGGCGGTCGACGGCGGCCGCTCGGACTGTAGCCGGGCGGCGACCCTCTCGGCCTCGCGAAGGGCTTGCAGGATGTTACCGCTGGCCAACTTGCCCAGATCCTCGTCCGTCCAACCACGCTCGATCAGGTGCGCGAACAGGACCGGATAGCTCGAGACGTCGGGCATGACCGACGGAGCGTTCATTCCGTCGTAGTCCGATCCGATCCCCACGTGGTCGATTCCGGCCACGTCGCGCACGTGTTCGATGTGATCCGCGATGTCGTCGAGGCTGGCCTGGGGACGGGGGCTCTCTCGCCGGATGCGCCCGACCTCGGCCCGGATTTCGTCGTCCGGAGTCCCCTCGGCACGCATGGCCTGGACCATGGCCTCAATCCGGTCGTCGTAGTCCGCCGCATCCTGGTTCACGAACGGTTGCACGAAGGTCACCATCACCACACCGCCGTTCGCGGGCAGCCGCGCCAGGATCGAGTCGGGCACGTTTCGGGCGACGTCTGTGAGGGCGCGTGCCGACGAGTGCGAGAACATCACGGGCGCCTCCGACACGGTCAGCACATCGCTCATGGTGGCGGACGAAACGTGAGAGAGGTCCACCAGCATCCCGAGGCGGTTCATCTCCCGGACGACCTCCTCCCCGAACCTGCTGAGTCCGTCGTGTCGGGCGGTATCCTGCGCAGCGTCCACCCAGTCCAGGGTTACGTTGTGGGTCAGCGTCATGTAGCGGGCGCCCAGTTCGTAGTAGACGCGCAGGGCTCCAATGGAGTTCTCGATGGCGTGCCCGCCTTCGACGCCCAGCATCGAGGCGATGCGCCCCTCGCTCATGGCGGCGACGACCTCGTCCGCCGTGCCTGCCAACACCAGTTCCGGATACCGATCGATCATGCGGCGAGCGATGTCGATCTGCTCCAACTGGACGCGTGCGAATCCGCTGTCCGCGTACTCGCCCGGTATGTAGACGGACCAGAACTGCGCGCCGACCCCACCGGCCCGCAGCAGGTCCAGGTTCGTATGGCCGGAAACCGGTGCGTTGAGGTCATACGCCTCCACGTCCATCGGCGCCGCATCGGAAGTCCGGATCTCCCACGGAAGGTCATTGTGGCCGTCGAAGACCGGCGTAACGGCCAGGATACCGCGGGCCCGTGACATGGGATCCCCCGCTGAATCGATGCTCGCGGGTGCGTCGGCCGGTTCGCCGCCACATGCCAGCACTCCGACCGCCACCGCCAGCACCAGCCACAAACCTCGTCTCATGCATCCCCCGTGTTCATTCAGGCGTCCGCGCACCCAGTCGGGGCAACGGTACCGTGCTTCCAGCCGGGAGCGCAAATGCCTCGCGGCACCGGAGTTGCGCCATTTGGGGCATTCGTGGGCACTTCCCAGCGCTTCATGGAGGTGCCGTGCTCACCTTAACCTGTTATCAGAGATACACTTACCCATTCAATCACGACGTTTCAGGCCGTACGGGCGGGGACGTCGGGAACACTGCGAGGCATTGCAAAATGAAGACCTTCCTACGTATGGCCCTGCCCCTGGCACTCTTGATCGCCGCCCCGTTGCAGGCTCAGACGACGCTCGGCGTGAAGGGTGGAATCAACATCGCGAACGTAGACACCAACATCTCCGACATCTCAGACCTCGCTGATTCGAAGACCGGGTTCGTAGGCGGCGGCTTCGCCACCTTCGGTCTGGGCAGCCTGTTCGCGCTACAACCCGAGCTGCTTTACTCGCAGAAGGGATTCATGGCTGAAGAGGGCGGTCAAACGGCCGAACTCGGTCTCAACTACTTCGAGATCCCAGTGCTGCTGAAGGCCCAGTTCAAGTTGGCCATGCTCCGGCCGGCCATCTATGCCGGACCAGTGCTTTCGTTCGAGACGGGGTGCACGTTCAGCTTCGACGGCGCCTCCGAGGACTGCGACGCTGGTGATGACTTTTCAAACCGAAAACAGAACGAGTGGGGAGCGGTATTCGGCGCCAACCTCGACTTCTTCCTCGGATCGCTCACACTGATTCTGGATGCCCGCTACCAGCTCGGGCTCACGAACCTCGCCGACGTCCCCGAGGGTGACGACGAGGTGAAGAACAACGTCTGGCAGATCATGGCCGGACTGGGCTGGACGCTCTAGATCCGAGGTTCAGTGACGCAGGCCGACCACCCCGAAACGGTCGGCCAGCGAAGCGCACGCCCGTCGGCCCCTGGCCGGCGGGCGTTCTGCGTATGGCGTCCTCCTCACTCGCCCGCAACATCCCGTATATTGGGATACGGGTTTCCACCTTCTCACGGAGTGACGACATGCGTATCCCTGCACGGCTCCGGGACCTGCTCCTGGGCGCTACCGGCGGCATCTTCCTGGCGGGCCTGCTCGGCCTTGTCCCCGGCAACCTGGCCGCGACGGCGGACCGGCAGGCCGAGATCATCGAGACCGGCGGCTTCGCCTTCACGTTCGAGCGCACCGTCCCCGGCTCCCCCCGCGCGACATTCGACGCACTGACCGGTGACATCAGCGGCTGGTGGGATCACACGTTCTCCGGCAACCCGCACCGGCTGTACATCGAGCCGCGGCCGGGTGGCGGGTTCTACGAACTGTTCAACGAGTCCGGTGACGGGGTCCGCCATGCCGTCGTTACTGCAGCCGAGCGGGGCGCACTTCTGCGGATCGAAGGTCCCCTTGGATTGGCCGGGCACGCCCTGCACATGGTAGCTACCTACGAGCTGGCGGAGGTCGGGCTGGAGGGCACCTCCACCAACCTCAAGCTCACGGTGCACGCCGCCGGAGAGATGCAGGATGGTTGGGCCGAGACCGTCGAAGAGGTATGGCACCATTTCATCGACGAACGGTTCGTGCCCTACGTCGAAGCAGGAGGCGCAGCCGGCAACTGACGTCGGCTAGACGTCGATGGCCACGTTCGGGTGAGTGAAGTGCAGACTCACCCGGATGGGGCGTTCCAGGATCGCCGCCGCGGCCTCGCGGTACACCCCCGCCTGGATTTCGTACGTGGCCGCCGTATCCGGTACCTCTTCCGAACCGATCTCGTGCGTCTTGAAATCGACGACCCGCGGAGCCCGCTCCCCATCCTCGTCCCGGCCCGGGTGGAACAGGTCGTACGCACCGAGACGCCATTCCCGGGCCCCAAGCAGATGGAGGAACGGCAGCTCGCGCCAGTGCTCTCCCTCTACGTAGTGAGCCCATTCCTCACTGCGCACCACCGCCTCGATCTCTTCCCTGAGGGCCTCGCGGTACGCGGACCCGGGCTCCAGCAGGGTCTCGGATTCCGGGGCGTCAAGGCCGGCGATCGCCTCACCCAGAATCCGCACGAGCTCCGACTCGGCCTCCAGGCGCTCGAGCACCGTGTGAATAAGCGTCCCGCGAACCGTGGCAGGCAGTCGAGCGTCGGCGGACGGCTGCCGGGCGAACTCGGGTCCAGGCACCACGCCGTGCCCGTATCGCAGCATCCAGGCCTCGGGGTCCAACCGCCTCATCCGTAGCTCGGTGGCCGACGTCGAGAAGCTGAGGTGCGGTCCTTCGAGCGGCCGGGTGATGGGTGGCACCGGGCGAGCGATCAGCCCTTCCAACCACCAGAGCTCCACCGGCGCGGGCGCGAGGCTCTCCTGGATCGGGCTGGGCTTCCTGTACAGGACCAGCGGCACTTCGGGAACGGAGCCACCGTCCCAGTCGGACTCGACGGTCGCCTCCGAATCCGAGCCCCGTGGCGCAAACAGGTTGAACTGCCCGCGGTGATCCTCCGGTGCGTGATCGAACCCGAATGCGTCGAGTTGACGGCCCGTGCCCGTGGCCGAGTCGTCATCGGTGGCCGGATCGGGGCGGCGATCGCGGGCCAGCCCGTCGACGGCCGCGTCCCCTTCTCTCAGGGCCGCCGCTTCGTGCGCCTCCACCGCCTCGTCGAGCCCCCCCTGCAGCCACTCCGCGTACCCCGTTGGCTTTTCGGTCGGGCCCGAGATGATCAGGCGGTCCCGTGCCCGGGTCGCGGCGACGTACAGCAGCCGGGCCTCTTCCGCGTGATCCTCGGCCAGGGCGCTCTCGAACGCGCGTACCGATCGGGCACCTCGCTCCTTCTGGTTGCCCATGTACACCGGACCGAGCGACGAATCACTCCAATACGTACCGCTGAGCCGCCGCCCCGAATCGGGTCCGCTGCGGGTGCCTGCCAGGATCACGACCGGCCATTCGAGGCCCTTCGCGGTGTGGATGGTACTGAGGGTCACCGCGATATCGTCCTGGCTGGTCAACGGAGCCTGCGGGATGCCCGTGTCCTGCTCGCCCCACCGGTCCCACAGCCTCAGGAACCCACCCAGCGGCAGGTGGCGATAGTCCTCGAGCAGGGCCTGGAATCGCTCGATATTGGCCAGCGCTTCCGCCGCATGCTCCCGAAGCAGGAGATGAAGCCGATACCCCGTCCTGTCGAGAACCCGGCGCAGGATCTCGCCATGGTCCGCCCTGTCGACGAGAAGATGCGCCTGGTCGATCGCCTCGAGGCCCTCGCGCAGGGCCCACACTTCGACCTCGTGGACCTGCGCACTCTCGGGCGCCGGGAAGGGCTTCATCTTACCCGATTCGACGAGGGTCAGGTAGGCCCGGGCCTGCTCCAGGAAGGCCGGCCGGCGGGCCGCGGCCTTCACCTGCGGATCGATGCGCAGGCGTGCGAGGACCTCGTCGCGAAGGCCCACGAAGGGCGATCTCAAATAGGCGAACGCCCGCAGGTCGTCGCTCGGATTGTCCACCAGACGCAGTGCCGTGAGAACGTCCAGTATCTCCTGCCGGTCGGTGAGATCTCCCGCCGAACTGTTGTAGAACGGAACGTCGTACTGACGGAGCCCGTCCTCCAGGCCACGCAGCACGCTGCGCGTGCGAGCGAGAATGGCGACGTCGCTGAACTGACAGGGGCGGCACTTGCCCGTTTCCGGATCGCGAACGACCTCGCCGTCCACCAGCTGACGAATTCGGGAGGCGATCAGGCGGGCCTCCGCCTGCTTCACGTCGCTCCCATTCTTGTCGTTGACCAGCCACTCCAGGCCTCCGGCAGGCGTTCGAGTGACGGCCGCGTGCAACGGCACGTACTCCACAGCGCTCCGCGGCGAGAGATCCCGCAGTTCGTCCGCCCGCTGCGACATCACGGGTCCACAGACCCGATTCACGAAGTCCACCACCTGTGGCTCGCTGCGGAAGTTGTGGCTCAAATCCAGGAGTTCGCCCGTCCGATCGAGTGCCTCACGAACGTCGTTCCAGACCCCGATGTCGGCGCCACGGAACCGGTAGATGCTCTGCTTGGGATCGCCGACCAGGAACAGCTGAGGTCGCCGAGTCGGGGGGTCTCCGACGTCCGGCGAGAGCCCCGCGATCGCGAACGCGATATCCCTCTGCGCCGCGTCCGTGTCCTGGAACTCATCGATGATGAGTATTCGGTACCGCGAACGCACCGCTTCCAGGGCCGGTCGGGTGCCGGGTCGCGTGAGAAGCCTGCGGGCATCCAGGATCAGGCTGTCGAAGTCGCGCAGGTTCTCCACTTCCAGCCACGACAGCCAGTGTCCCAGCGCTCGATAGGCGTACCGGTACAGGTAGGTCGCGATGCGGAGTGCTTCCTCGTCGTGCCCGCGCCCGTCCGGGTCGGGGTCCGCGAGGTTTGCCCGCTCGGCGATCTCCCACAGGAGCCCCGGATCGAGCTGCTGATCCCCGTCCGGCCCCGACCTTATCCATCGAGCATAGCGGCGGGAATGCCAGCGGATGTCGCGCATGACCTCGCGGACGTTGCCAATGGCGCCACTCTGATGGGTGCGGTCGTACATGCCCTTGAATCGACGGACCAGGGCCCGCGCTTCGGGCTCGGCATCGGCCAACGCGCCCTTCAGGAGATCCCGCAGCAACTCGTCCTGGTGTACCCGTGTCTCGCGCTCGTCCAGAACACGGAAGGTGGGATCGATCTCCAGGCGCAGGGCGTGCTCACGCAACAGCTCGGCGCAGAAGCCGTGGATCGTGCCCACCGATGCGTTGTCGATTTCCCAGCGCAGCTCGTCACCGCGCTCGGAGGCCTCGATCTCGCTGCGCAGCTTCCTCTTCAGGTCGTAGGCGGCTTTCTCGGTGAACGTGATCGCCGCGATCTGGTCCAGTCGGCAGGGCGACGCACAGGGCGCCAGCTCTGTCGGCGGATCGCCGCGCAGTCCCGCCTCCAGGCCGAGCATCCACAGGATCTTGCCCACCACGGTCGTGGTCTTTCCCGTACCGGCGCTCGCTGCCAGCAGCACGTCACCACTCGCCGTGACGGCCGCGGCCTGCTCGTCGGTCCAGTGGACGGTTCGGATCCCCATCGTCTAGTCCGAGATCCGATCGAAACGCGTGCCGTCTGCCAGACTCGCTTCGTTGCGCGTCACGTCGCGGCCGGGCTGCCAGGGGGCGATCGGCGCCGAACCTGCCTGAACCGCCTCGAACAGACCGGCTCTTACCCGGCCCGGTATGGACAGGGCGAATTGGACGGTGGGCTCGATCCGACTGAACTTGAGCTCGTACTTCTTGGCAGGCTTGCCCGGCTGCTGGATTCCGCGGTAGCGAGCCGAGTCCACGGACCCCAGTCCCAGGGAGTCCACCGCCATCATGTATAGCGCCGTCTGTAGCAGGGAGCCGTCGAGGTACCCCTTCTGCTGAGGAAGGCTCGCAAATCCGCTCTTGTAGTCCAGTATCCGGAGGACTCCCCCCTCCTCCGGACCGTAGCGATCGATCCTGTCCACCCGCCCCCGCAGAAACAGCCGAGCTGGCTCGCCCGTCATGTCCACGCCCTTCAACTCGACGGTCGGCTGCCCGGCGAATCCGAACTGAAGCTCCACCTCGACCGGGACCTCGCCCTTCTTGGAGAGGTGGGGCAGCTCCCACTCCAGGAAGGCCCTCACCTTATCCCGAACGTCCTGGCGGGTGACCTCCCACAGCGCTTCGAGGCCCAGCCATTCGTCCCGGTTGGCCTCCAGCTCCGCGATGACCCGGTCCGCCACCTCGTCGAAGACGCGAGCGGCCCGCTCGTCGAACGAGGTCGGCAGGCTGTCCAGCAGTTCGCCATAGAACCCTTCGAGGATTCCATGCGCCACGTTCCCGAACGTCAGCATGCTCGTCTCTTCGTCCGCCTCGGCGACCTCTTCCAGGCCGAGAACCCTTTCGAGAAGGAAGTCGAAGGGACGCTTGCCGTACTTCTCGAGCTGGCTGGACGACCACGGGTAGTCCGCGCCGAACTTCTCCCCCAGCGCGCCCAGCACATCGGGGTCCCTGAGCTTCCCGTTCCACGCCGTCGGCAGAAGAGAGATCGGGCGATCGACACCGAACAGAGCCCCCGCATCGACGGTGCCGCCAGGCTCATCGGGAGTGGCGCTCGCGAGATCGGCCTCACGGCGCACGAAGTCATCGAGCCCACCCGTACGGAGTTCGTCGGCAAAGGCTCCCAGCACCCCACGTCTCAGAGCGTCCGGAAAACCGGTCTCGAATTCCCCTCGCTGTCCGGCGCGGCGCGCCGTCTTCAGCAACAGGGCTTCCGCCCGGCGCTGTTGGGCCGGACTCACCGGGGACAGATCCGACGAGGCCCCGCCCCCGGGCTCGCGACCCGCCTCGAGGTCCAGGGTACGCGGCAGTTCCGTGGTCGCATCGTGCGCCGGGACCATGAGTGATGGAAGCCGGGGAACCCCGGACGAGTCGGTGGTCCGGTACGTGAGGGTGACGTTCTCCCCCCGGGTCACCGAGCGCCACAGAGTGCGCTCACGTCGCATGGCCTCCGACCGGTCCGTCAGGGGCAGCCCGCGCTCCCGCAGAAGAAACCTCTCTTCGTCCGAGAAGACCCCGAGAGACGTCGGCGTCCTCGGGAACACCCCGTCGTTGGCATGCACGACGAACGTGTGCTTGAACGGGCTGAGCGAGGCCTCGTGCGCCTCCAGGACCTGCACCCCTTCCTTGAGAGGTGTGGAGAGGGCCAGCTCGTTGGCTTCGAGCAGCCGGCGCAGGCGCTCGTACCAGTCCGAGGGGGACAGGGCCTCCCCTGAGCGAACCAGATCACGCCACTCCTGGAGCAGGCGCACCAGGTGCTCGACCCCCCGCTGGTCCAGGCGAACGATGTCCCAGCGATCGCCGACAGGGAGACACAGGCGGGACCTCAGCTCGAACCGGCTGCCATCCAGGATCTCGAGCGTGAGGTCGATCCAGTCCCGCTCGGGACGGGACTCCGCCAGCACCGACACCTGGTGGAAGAAGTCGAGGATCTTCGGCGCATCCTCGCGGAGCCGGCGAACCGAGACTCCCTTGCGACGCCAGCGCCGGCCTTGCTCTCCTTCGACTTCCGCCGCCAGGCGATCCAACCCGTCCCGCCAGGCGGCCAGCCCCTCGTACCGACGGGCGGCGGCCAGGACGTCGATGGAGCGGAGGTCCGCGCCCGGCGAGAAGTAGGGACTGGCGAGCAACTGGCGCAGTCGGTCGAACGTCCAGCCGTCTGCCTCCGCGCGCAGCAGCTGCAGCAGCGCCTTGAGTGCGGGGATCTCCGCGAGCACCGTGCGCAGACGGGCGGTCGACGGGACGCCGACGTGCTCGAGCGCCGTGTGCAGCAGGCGGGTGTCCTGGTGCCCGGACCGGGCCA
>JBDHBK010000045.1:0-10532 GCA_039592635.1 Gemmatimonadota bacterium | reverse complement strand
TTCATCTGTGACAGGTCGATCATGAGGCCGCCATCGCAGACCGACTTGCCGGGCCAGCTGTGTCCGCCGCCACGCACAGCCAGAAGAAGGTCGTTGTCCCGGGCGAACGATACCGCATGGCTGACATCCGTGCTGTTCGCCGGTCGCACGATGAGAGCGGGTCGCTTGTCGTGCATCCCGTTCCATATCGTGCGCGCGCGATCGTATTCCGGGTGCCCCGAGAGAATCATCGGCCCGCTCAGCGCCTGGCTGAGCTCCTGGATGGCTGCATTCGAAAGTTCGATGTCTGCGCCATCGAGCGACACCGCCGGAATGCTGGCCTCGGTGGCCGCCCGCCTGCCGCACCCGGCGAGGAACGGGGTACCCACCGCCAGGCTGGCAGCGAAGGACGTCTTGCAGAACTGGCGCCTATCCATGGACTGTCTCCTGGTCAGAGTCCGTGATCGTGGGGTCACTCCCACTAACACCTCCCGCCCGTCAGGATGTCAAGGTGAAGGTCCGGTGTTCAGACACCGTTGTCACCCCCTCGTCCAAGCGAGTATCGTATAGGGCATGAGAAACACACTCAGCAAAATGTGGGTCAGCTTTCGCGATTCGGTGGGCGGACTTCTCGACTCCAAGGGCACGGCCGACGACGTGAAGGGGCTGCTCTGGCTCGCGGTTGTTGGGGTCGTGGTAGTGGTCTTCTTGACACTACTGAGGGGGTGGGACCGAAGGAAGCCGATGCGGTAGTCCGCTGACCCCCGCTGGACTTGAGCGACATTCCCATCCCGACTCTCTAGATACCTCGAGTTCTCTCAAGGGAGGGACCGATGTCTGCTACCATGATCGCTGGAGGAGCGCTTCTCGTCGCGTCCATCGCGCTCATCATGTCCGTGGTGAGCAACGTACGCGGCTATTCCCTTCATCAGCGTATGCTGGATCTGGAGCGCCGGGCGAAGAAATGGGATGGGGGAGTCTCCAGCCCGGGAACGTCTGCCAGCTAGTCGACGAGGTCAGCCGGCGTAAACGCGTACGACCCGTAGCCGACGACGCGGCGACGGTCTCCCGCCGTGTCGCCGGAATTTCGCTCATCGAGCGCCGTCACCTCGAGACCCCTCTCGCTGGCCGCGGCCAGGAGGCCGTTCAGGGCCCGGAATCCGCACGCGCGGCCGCCGTCGATCGCCGCCGGATCCAGTCGGAGGATGGCCCTGCCGGTCTCCGCGTCCAAATTCCGAGCGGAGTCGTATGTGTGGTAGTGGCTCAGGTCGGTGCTCACGACGATCAAGGTCTCATCGCCTCCCCACACCCTGTCCAGCGCGGCGGCCACTTCCGTGGGTTTGGCGTCACCCACGACCAGGGGGACCAGCCGAAAGTCGTCCAGGGCCTCCTGCAGGAAGGGAAGGTGCACCTCCAGGCTGTGCTCGGCCGTGTGGGCGTCGTCGCGGCGGCGCACGAACGGAAGCTCCTGGAGCGTGAGGATCGCTCCGAGGTCCAGCTGGATCGGGCCCAAAGGCGTCAGGAAGTACTCGGCCGAACTCGTCGCGAGACCGCGAAACGCCACGTGATGACTCGGTCCGAGGAGTACCACCCTGCTTATCTCCCTCCCCCACGGAGCGAGGGCGGTGTAAGCCGACGCGGCAACGGGGCCGGAGTAGATGTAGCCGGCGTGGGGTGCAATGAGCGCCTTTGGTCTTCCAGGCGGACGGACACTGGTGGATCGCCGGGTGCATTCGGCGAGAGCACTTCGGAGGGCCGGCTCGCTGGACGGATAAAAGGTCCCTGCGACGGCCGGTCGGCGAATCCGCCCGCTATCCAGAGCGTGGCTGCTGATGTCCATCATCCGGCTCCCCACCTGGGCTCACGGAGAACTGCTGACCGTTCGGCATTGCGCCGGCCGCTGGAAGCTATAGCCTTAGAGCGTAGCCGGCTGCGGTGCCGGGCTCCTGCGCTCCGATCCACTACTGGAGAGATACAGACCATGCGACTCATATTCCATACCCGGTCATACGCAGCGGTTCCCTTGATCCTCGCGATCACGGTCCTCGCCGGCGCATGCGCATCCGGGGCGCCGATCTACACCTTCCAGCCAACCGAAGCGCCTCTCGTGTACTCGCTCTCCAGTGAGGGCGGCAACGAGATCGAAACGCCGGCCGGGGCCCAGGGAGCCGACTACACCAGCGAAGCCACCATGACGCTGGCCTTCGGCGAGATTACCGATGAGGGAACGCCGTTTACGGTCACGATCGAGTCGATCGTCCTGGAGACGGGCGGCGATTTCGGCGGCTCGACCACCGATCTGACAGAGGATCTGGCCGGGAAGCCGTTCGCAGGCATGATGGCCCCGGATGGGTCGCTCACCTTCACCGAGGTCCCTGAATTCGCCAGGGACAACCTGTCCGTGGCCGATATGCAGCGGGTCGCCTCGGCGTTGCTGTTCCCGCTCCCTCCCGGCGGCAATATGGCCGTCGGAAGCTGGGCGCACCGGGTAACGCTGCCGATGGGCGGAGGTCTGGAGGGCCAGTCCGTTTACGACGGAATGATCTCGGTGGCCGGGGATACGGTCTGGAACGAGATTCCTGCCACGCTGTTCGTCTCCGAAGGCGTCGTCCTCATGGAGGGGACGGGCCAGCCCCAGGGGGCCCCATCGGAGATCGATCTCGTCAACGAGGTGGAAACCCGCCTGCTCTACTTCTGGGACCACGCTCGAGGCGTTCTGCTGGCCATCGAAGCGAGTGGCGAGGGCGGCGGGGATATCTCAACGATGGGTTTCAGCATGCCGATGTCGGTGTACTCGACGATGGACATCCAGCTGGTACAGTAGGTCGGTTCATTGACACGAGCAGCGAAAGAGGCCGCCCGGAAGGCGGCCTCTTTCAGTTCATGCGGACCGTTCGGAGGATACCCCCTGTTCCTCCGGGTCCAGGATGGCCTCGATCCGGGCCAGCGAGTCCTGCAGATGGAGTCGTGTCATTCGACTCGTCCCGGCTCCCAGCCGGTTCCGGATTTCACTAAGGTGTGCGGGACCCCCGTGTGGGTCCCGGTGGCCGCGGATCAGCCGCCGGCCCAGCCGAACTTGAATCCGAGTCCGAGAGCGAAGGTGGTGTACGCCTCGCTGCCAGGCGGTCGCTGGTGGCGCACGTACCCACGAATACCGACGCCCCTGCTGATCGGGACGGCACCCTCGAGGAGAAGGTCGACCAGCGTACCCGACAGGTCATCCGAGTAATCGCTGCTCACGCTGCCCAAGCCCACCAGGGGCTGAACCAGCAGGCCCTTGTCGTTTTCCCACGCTACGCCGGCGTACACCCGGCCGTCCTTGTCCGCGTGCCGGCCCGTTTCGACCCAGTTGGTGCCGATGGTCTGTCCGTAGCTGGCCGAAGCCACCAGTCCCAGCTGGCGGCCGATCGGGGTCTTGAGGCGCGTGAAGACGATCCAGTCGTCGTTATCGTACCAACGACCGAGGTACCCACCGAACCTGAGCTCCGTGGCCCTACGGTTCGCCGCGAATCGGATGGTCTGGGTCAGCCGGTACACGTTCTGCGAGAGAGTCGTGGAGTCGTCGATCGGCGAGAACTGCTGGGTGCGCTGTCCGAACTCGATCGCCGTGCCGAGACGGTGTCCCGTACCGTAGGAGAGGGAACCTCCTCCGTACCATGCGTCCCACTCGTCGGGTCCACGCACGAGTTCCGGGCTCCGGGGCGCCAGCGACCGGTCCCAGCCGCCCCACAGCGATACGGCCGGAGAGACCGAGACGTCGAACGCCGCCCGGCGGATGCCGCCCGACTCCGAGTTGCCCGAGGTGCTTCCACCCCACAGAACTCCAGTGACGTAGCCGGGAGGTCGGCCGAGGTCCTCGATCTCGGTTGCCAGCTGTTCTCGGCTCGGATCGATCTCCTGCGCACGGGCGAAGGCCGCCGCCGCGTCATCCCTGCGGCCGGCCTCGGAATAGGCCTGTCCCAGACCGTACCAGGCATCCGCGTCACCCGGACTTTGCCGGGTGGCGAACTCGAACCAGGTGATCGCCTCGTCGGCCCGGCCCTGGGCCAGCATCGATTCCGCGAGACCTTTCTGGGCGTCCGGCCTGCGGGGGGAGACCCCAAGCGCCTCGCGGAAGCTCCGCTCGGCCGCCACCGGGTCTCCCGCTTCCAGGCTGGCGAGTCCAGCGGCCACAGCCGCATCATCCACGGCCTCCGTAGCCACCCGGGCGACGACGACTTCGGCTGCCGGCACCGGCACGATGGCCGGCTCGATCTGTACCGGCAGCGACGCAAGAACGGTCTCGCCGTCACGGATTTCCCAGGTGGCGGCCTCCGAAGGAAGCTCTCCCACCACCTGCAGACTCGCTGTTCCGCCGGTCTCCGTCGTCGCGCTGGCGAGCACGGGCGCGCTCGCTCCCGACCCGGCGACCAGCTTCACCTCAGCTCCGTCGACTGGATTTCCGAATCGGTCCTGGACGGACACGCGGATCTCGGGTGTGGGCTCTCCGGCTCCGAGATCCAGCGTGGGGGGATCAACCCTAGCGAGAGCCGGTAGGTCGGCCACCGTGGTCACCGTGATCCGGGTCGGGCCCTGGAGCTCGGTCCCCGCTGCGGAGACGGTGTAGCGAGTCGCACCGACCTGCTCGCCGGCCGGGAGGCTGAAGAAGGCTCTCCCGCTCGCGTTCGTGGTGCGCGAGTAGCGGGTTCCATCGGACCCCGTGAGGACGAGCGCCTGCCCGCTGATCGGCGAGCCGGACCTGGCAACGTCAACCGTGACCAACGTGGTGTCACCGGCCCGCACGGTGGCCCGGGACGCGTTCAGGGCTACGGTGATGGCCCGGGCCTCACGGGCGCATTCTTGCGCGGCCGCGATCAGCTCCTCGCTGGCTCCCAGGTTCCGCAGGTCACGCCAGTCGCCGTCGGTCGGTTCGAAACTGAGGCACCGCTCACGCACGGTCTCCAGCTTCTGTGCCGCGGGATCCGGAGAAACGACCACCCGTACGAGCTCGCTCTTGCTGAGACCCGTGTCCTGGGCGGTCAGCGTTCCGGCGTTGATCGCCAGGAGCGGCAGCGCAATGGCTCCAGCCAGCGCACCGCGCACAACGGAACACAGAGAGCGCGCGCGCACGGCAACCGTCTCCTGCGCGCTCATTGCGCCACCCTCAACTGGGTCGGCGGAGCCGGTGGAATCGTGTCCTCCGATGGGAAGGTCGTTGCGCTCACGTCTTTGCTCCGGTCCCCCTCGATTTCCTCACCGTTAACCGCCGAGATCGAGTAGATGTAGGTCGTGTTCTGAGTCAAACCAGAATCGGCGAACGAAGTATCGGTCACGCTGCCGATCATCGTGTTGTCACGATACACAATGTAACGGTCCACGCCCGATTCCGGATCTTCCGACGCCGTCCAGATCAGGTTGATCTGTGTCTGGCTGACGGTTTCGGCCGCAACGTTCGTCGGTGCCGTGGGGCCGCTCCCGTCCAGAGTCGTGGCCTGTGCCGGGTCGCTCAAGCCGCCCTGCAGTCCATCGCCGTTCGTTGCCGAGACCCGATACTCGTACGTGGTAGCCGGATCGAGCCCGGTGTCCTGATAGGCCGTCTCCGTCGTGGTGGCCACTTCCGATCCGTCACGGAAGACCTTGTACGAGGCGATCCCCGACTCAGGGTCTTCAGAGGGAGCCCATTCAAGGTCGATCCGGTCCGTTCCCAGGACTGTAGCCGTCAGGAGGGTCGGTGTAGTGGGTCCCGTGCCATCGAAGGTGGTGGCGCTCACAGCGGCGCTCGGTTCACTGTCGAGGCCGTCCCCATTCACGGCCACGACGTAGAAGCTGTACTCGGTCGCCGGTGAGAGTCCGTCCGCCTGGAACACGGTCTGTGCCGTGGTTCCGACCTCGGAGCCATCCCGGAACACCCGATAGCCGGCCACACCGGACTCGGGGTCCTGCGAGGCATCCCACGCCAGGTCGATGCGTTCCGTCCCAACCGGAGTCGCTGCCAGGTTCTGCGGAATCGTCGGCGGCGTGGCATCGAGTGTCGTGGCCGTCGCCGGATCGCTGAGTCCGCTCTGAAGTCCGTCGCCGTTCACGGCCCGCACCCGGTAAACGTACTGCGTCGCCGGGCTCAACCCCGTGTCGCTGAAGGACGTCTGCGCGGTCTGACCGACCTGCGAGCCGTCCCTGAAGATACGGTAGCCCGCGATCCCCGATTCGGGGTCCGACGAGGCCGTCCAGCTCAGGTCGATGCGATCGGTGCCCGTTGGCGTCGCCACAAGGTCCGTCGGTGTCGACGGCTCCGTGGCGTCGAGCGTGGTCGCGGAGGCCTGGTTGCTCAGTTCGCTCTCGAGACCGTCACCATTCACCGCCCGCACCCGGTACACGTACTGCGTCGCCGGGCTCAGTCCGCTGTCGCTGAATGAGGTCTGAGTCGTCTGCCCGATCTGCGAGCCGCCGCGATAGACCAGGTATTGCGCGATTCCTGACTCGGGATCCGATGACGAGGTCCAGGTGAGATCGATGCGATCCGTGCCCGCGGCGGTGGCCTCGAGGTTGGTGGGTGTCGAGGGGCCCGACCCGTCGAGCGTGGTCGCCGAATCTTCGTTGCTCAGATTGCTCTCGAGGCCGTCTCCGTTCACGGCACGCACACGATAGTCGTAGGTGGTCGAGGGACTGAGACCCGTGTCCTCGTAGGTGGTTTGGCTGGTCGATCCGATCTGCGAACCGTTTCGGAAGACCAGGTAGCTGTCGACGCCGGTCTCCGGATCGGCGGAAGCCGCCCAGGTTAAACCGACCTTCGTCGTGCCCGTTGCCGTGGCCACCAGGTTGGACGGTGTGGTCGGAGGCGTCGCGTCCAGGGTCGTGGCCTGGGCGGGCGCGCTCGGTCCGCTCTCCAACCCTTCGCTGTCGAGAGCCGTGACCGTGTAGTTATACGTCGTGAATCCCTGCAGCCCTGTGTCCCGGTAGGACGTCGTGATGGCGAGTACGGCAATCGAGCTCCCGTTCCTGAGCACCCGGTACCCGGTGACGTCACCGGCGGTCGACGCCGTCCAGGACAGGTCGATCTCCGAGGCGCTGACCGTGGTGGCGGACAGACCGGTTGGAGGAGGCGGTGGCTCGGGGTCGAGTGTCTTCTGATTCTCGGGTCCGCTCTGGCCGCTTTCGAGGCCCTGCCCATTGATGGCTGAAATCCGGTACTGGTACACCGTAGATGGCGTGAGTCCCGTGTCCGAATAGCTGGTCGAGGCGGATCGTCCCACCTCGAAGCCGTCCCTGTACACGACGTATTCGAGAACCCCGGTCTCGCCGTCGGTCGAGGGACTCCACAAGAGGTCGATCTGTGTCGTGCTCGCGGCGGTAGCCACGAGGCCCCCGGGAATCGACGGAGGGCTGTCATCCAGTGTCCGCTGGGTGACGGTATTGCTCGGGTCCGACTCGGTCCCGAAGACCGTCGCCGTCACGTAGTAGTCGTACTCCGTGAATGCGGCGAGGGGGGAGTCAGAGTAGGAGGCGCTCCCGAGCCCTGACGCGATCTGGCTTCCATCGCGGTACACGTTGTATGTGGCGGAGGCGACCCCGGACCAGGCGAGATCGATCTGCGAGGACGTGACTCCGGTAACCGCGAGATTGCTGGGCTGAGCTCTGGCGGGTGCCGCGCCCAGCAGGCTGATCAGCATAATCGATCCGAGCGCCCGGGCGATGCGCCTCAGGCTCGAGTCGCGCCGGGGGCTGCGGGCGGTCACGGCCCCACCTCCGCTGGCAGCGGATCGGAGAACTCGCTTTCGTTGCCGTCCTCGTCGACGGCGGTCACGGCGAACAGGTAGTCCCCAGCCGCAAGGCCGCTCACCGTGTACCGGGTCACGTTGCCGACGTCCACCATCTCGGCGTCGGCTTCGGTCGCAGGATCGGGCGAGTAATACAGTCGATAGCCCGCCAGGTCATCCAGCGGTCGGCCGACGGCGTCCGTGGTGGGCGCGTTCCACTCCAGCGTCAGGGAAAACCCTTCCGTGGGGTGCGTCGGTGGTCCGCCCTGCGGCGCGTCCGGAGTGCAGGAGGACACGGAGACCAGTGCGATCGCGCCAGCCACCAGGGCCTGGCTCATCCGATTGTTGCGGTCATGCCACATGAAAGCCGTCGTCCGTTTACCCGCTGCCACACGGCGGGAAGTTCGATAAGTCCGGCTACGGCGGGAAATGGAGAACGGACCACCTCGCGCTGCCGGCATGGACGACACGTAAGGAAGCAAGGTTCCTGCCATTCGGCCGCCTGCTGAATGGAAGGGCAGCTGGGGGAGGAAGCTGGCCTGCTCGAGCGCGGTCTAGGGGGCGATGAGGCGCAAACCCGTAGGGGCCGCGGGAGGAACCAGGTCTGCAGCGGACGACGTCGTGGCGCTGATCTGACCGCTCAGGGGGCCCTGTATGCCATCGGAATCGACGCTGGCTACCGAGTAGAGGTACGTCGTAGACGGCTGCAGTCCCGTATCCACGAAAGCGGTGGCCATCACGGTGCCGATGAACACCTGGTCGCGGAACACGTTATAACCGGCAGCACCTCCCTCTGGAGCCGTCCAGGCCAGACGGATCTGCGATTCGTCGAGCGGTGTCGCGGTCACGCCAGTCGGAGCCGGTGGCCCCTCGTCCGTGAGCGTGGTGGCCGAAGCTGCGGCGCTGAGGTCGCTCTCCAGGCCCTCTCCATTGACGGCCGAGACCCTGTACTCGTATTCGGTCCCGGACATCAGGCCGGTATCGAGGAATTCCGTGCCGGCCGGCGAGGCGATCTCAGACCCGTCCCTGAACAAACGGTAATAGGCGATACCTGATTCACTGTCCGTCGAGGGGGACCAGGCCAGAGCGATGCTCTCGGTGGAGACTGGCGTTGCGCCCAGACCGGTCGGCACACTCGGTCCGCTTCCGTCGAGCGTCGTAGCGGACGCCGGATCGCTCAAGCCGCTCTCCAGCTCGGCTCCGTTGATCGCCGAAACCCTGTATTCGTACGTCGTGCCAGGCGCCAGTTGGCCATCCTGGAAGATAGTGGCTTCGGTCACCGCGATTTCCCCTCCGTCGCGGAAGATCCGGTAGCCGAGAATCCCCGACTCATTATCGCTCGAGGGCGACCAGGCCACATCCACTCTCTGCGTTCCGACTGCAGTCGCGGAGAGATCCTCCGGCACCGAGGGTCCCGTGTCGTCTGGTGTCGTGACCGTGGCAGAGGTGCTCGGAGCGCTTTCATCCCCGTCTTCCGCGACCGCGGTCACCGTATACACGTAGGTGGTAAAGGGGGCGAGTCCCGCATCGCGGTATTGGGTGCCGTCCGTCTCGGCAACGAGGAAGCCATCCCGGAACAGTCGGTACCCGGCCAGGTCATCGTCCGGGTGTACGTCCCACGTCAGGTCCACGGTGCTCGGGTCAACCGCCTGCGCCGTCAATCCCGTCGGCGGGTCAGGAGCCACATCCGACAAGGTTCGCACTTCTATCGGGCCACTGCGGTTCCCCTCGAGTCCCTGTCCATTGACGGCCGACGCCTGGTAGACGTAGACCTGGTCAGCCTCAAGGCCCCCATCGTCGTACGAGAGTGCCGTCGTCCGGGCTATTTCACCGCCATCCCGGTAGATGACATACTCGGCGATGCCCGTCTGCGCGTCGCTGGCCGCCGACCAGCTCAGGGATATCTGGCTCTGGCTGGCCCCACTGCCCGTGAAGCTTCCCGGCGCCGTTGGAGGCGGCCGCGTTGCTCGGATCGCCCTCGTCGCCGTCCCCGTTCACCGACCTGACCCGGTATTCGTAGACCGTGAATGACGCGAGTCCCGTGTCCCGGAAGCTGGTGCCGGTCACGGTGCCCACGGCCGTCCCGCCCCTGTAGATCCTGTAGGAAACTACATTTGAATCATCGGCCGGTGGACGCCAGGAAATGTCGATCGCGCTCGCGCTGAATGCCTCAGCCGAGAGATCCCGCGGAGGACCAGGGGGCGGCTCGGCAAGCGTTTGCACGGAGATCGGTCCGGCCTTCGCTCCCTCAGCGCCCTGCCCGTTGATGGCGGAGACCTGGTAGCTGTACTGCCGGTCCGCCGTCAGACCGTTGTCCTGATACGTCAGGCCGGACGTGCGTCCGATCTCGCTGCCGCCCCGGTAAACCACGTACTCATCCTGCGGATCTCCTGCCGCCGACCAGCTCAGGGCGATTTGCGTAGAACTGGGAGCCGTGCCACTGAAGTTCCCAGGTGCCGTAGGAGGCGTGCCGTCCAGGGTGCGGGCCGTGGCGATGTTGCTCGGACCACTCTCGTTGCCCGAGGCAGCAGCCCCCGTCACGTAGTAGCTGTATTCAGTCCACGGACTCAGGCCGGTATCCGAATAGCTGTTCTGTGCCGCCGGAACGGATGCGATCAGGGCGTTGCTGGGATAGCGGTAGATTCGGTACTCCACGACGAGGCCGGAATTCACCCTGGTCCAGTTCAGATCGATTCGCGATGGGCTGTTTGCCGTGGCCTGGAGACCCGACGGTCCAGGGACCGCCTGGATTTCCTGCGCTGCTGCGCTGCGCGGGATTGCACAGAGAAGCAACCCCAACGCCCCCATGAGCCCGAGAGT
>JBDHBK010000044.1:0-10749 GCA_039592635.1 Gemmatimonadota bacterium | reverse complement strand
GAGCAGCACCGCGAGCCGGTTGAGTGCCGCTTCCAGGCCTATCTCCAGCGCGGGAATGGTCGAACGCGTCTGCGCCAGGTTCTGCTCGGCCTGTGCGACATCCAGGGCCGAGGTGAGACCTGCGTTGAAGCGGTCGCGGGTCAGCTCGAGGCTGTTCTCCTGCGCCGCCACGTTCTGGGTCGCGAAGTCGAGTCGAGTCTGAAAGGCCCTCGCGTCGATGTAAGCCGAGCCCACTTCCGCATAGAGAGTGACGAGGACGTCACGGTAGTCCTCGACGGAAGCCTGCAGCTGCGCATCTGCAGCCTCGACCGTCCGACGGATGCGCCCGAACAGGTCGATCTCCCAGCTCAGGCTGAGCCCGGTGGTCCAGGAGTCGAACGGGTCGGCGAGTGGCGATTCGGTTCCTTCCGGTATCTGGGCGCCCTGCAGGCCATTCTCGCTCAGCTTCTGGTAGCTGTAGGCACCGCCCAGTTCGATGTCCGGCCAGTATCCGCCCTTCGCAACACCTCGTATCGCCCGCGCCTCCGCCACTCGTCCCACGGCCGCCTGGAGATCGAGGTTCCCGAACTCGGACCGCTTGATGAGTTCCGTAAGGAGCGAGTCATTGAACGAGACCCACCACATCTCGAGATCGGTGGTGTCCGCGGCCATCTCCGTTTCCACCGTCGTGCGCCACTGGTCGGGCACCGTCTCGGCGGTGAAGTCCGGGGGCTCATAATCGGGACCGACGGTGCACGCCGCTGGTGTCAGAGCGAGAGCGACGAGCAGCACCAGGGGTCGAAGGCGGGACCTGGCCATACGTCTACCTGTCCTTGTCGAAGGATGTCTTCCGGACGCCAATAATCACGGACGGGGGACGGCGAGGCAATGTCGCGGAGCTGCAACGGGCGACCGAAAGGCGACCGGCCCCGAGCACTCCATATTGATCCGTCAGGTGAGTCTGACGGTCAGCTTCTCGCGCGTTTCGCGGTCTTGAAGCAACCGAGGGCCGTGCATACGGCTCCGGCCACCAGGGCGTGCATGATACCAGCGATCGCGAGCAGTCCGAGCAGGTCGAATCCCTGCTGTGCCGTCAGGTTCATCTATCCCCCCTACGAGTGGGCCACCGTTATCGCGGTGGAGCGATCCTGCGTCTCTGTCTGGGTCCTTTTCTCGTCCCCGACCACGCGCAGGAGTTTTCGGTCCAGTGGCCACCTCATCGGGTGACCGCCCTGCTTGTGAAGCATTTCACATGCCACAAATCGGGACTTTGGTACTCGGCATTTTTCTTGTGAATTATTGCACAAGCGTTCTGTGGCGCGATCATCCAGGAAACCGCAGAAATCTGCCACGTTTGCTGTCTGGCACTCGAATTCGGAATAAACGGGTAGTACTTATGTACTTAGGAGGGGGTACGTCACACAGATGGGTCGTATTGTCACAAACACTGACACAGGTACACACGTACTGCAAGGACACTCTGCGAACCGCGGCGCCCCGGAGTCAGGAAAGTGCGTCGAATTTCGACAGCGACTGGAAGCCCTGCCTCACTCTGTCCAGGAGCTGCAGCTTGTCTGCCCGCGGCAGCAATGTGGCTTCCGCGGCCCTGACGACCAGGTCGCGAACCTCGCCGGCCCCGAAGCCGAAAGCCCTGGCGGCCTTGAGGTACTCGTCGGTCAGAGTCGTCCCAAACATAGGGGGGTCGTCGGAATTGAGCGTCACGTACAGGCCGGCGTCGAGCAGGCGAGGAAGAGGATGTTCGGCGAAGGACGGCGCGACACCCAGGCAGACGTTGCTGGTCGGACACACCTCGAGCGGGATCTGCTTCTCTCGAAGCTCGGCCACCAGGTCGGCATCCTCGAGGCAGCGCACGCCGTGGCCGATCCGCACCGCGTCCAGTGCGCGAAGCGCCCCCCGGATGCTCTCAGGCCCCTCGGTCTCGCCGGCGTGCGGAACGCTCGGCAGGCCCGCCTCCCTTGCCACCGCGAAAGCCCGCTCGAAGAGTTCGGGAGGATAGCCCACCTCGGGCCCGCCCAGTCCGAGGGCGGAAACTCCCCGGTCCATGTTGTCGACGGCCCAGTGTGCCACCGCGACGAACTCGTCCGGGTCCAGGTGGCGGGGGTAGTCTATCGTCAGGCTCATCGTGACCCCGTGATCCCTC
This sequence comes from Gemmatimonadota bacterium, assembly GCA_039592635.1. GTDB lineage: Bacteria > Gemmatimonadota > Gemmatimonadetes > Palauibacterales > Palauibacteraceae > Benthicola. Next base: position 8,609 of record JBDHBK010000044.1, on the reverse strand, counting down.
TCGGCAGCCGCACGGGCCCGGTTGATCGCCTCCAGCTGATCGTCCAAGGGGATCCCGGACAGCATTCTCTGCGTGGAGGCGGTGTACGTGACCTCACTGTGCAGAACGTTCTGCGCCGCCTGCCCATCGAGGAAGTCCGAGGCGATCCGCTCCACGTCCGCCGGCGTCCGGATACAGCCCGCCGCCGCCAGGTACACTTCGACGAAGTGATCGAAGTTCCTGAACGCATACCAGTCTCGCAGTTGGGCCACGGATCGGGCCGGAAGTTCGACCCCGTTACGCTCTGCGAGCTCGAGCAGCGTCTCGGGCCGGATCGATCCCTCGAGGTGGACGTGCAGCTCCACCTTCGGCATGATCCGAATGAAGCTCTCCAGCGAGGCGATGTGCGTGTTCATGTGGTATTCTTGAGGCCGACCCTCAGTCACCGCAATTGTCCCGGGCCACGGATCGGAGACTCATGCCCCGAAGCTTCATCGTCGATACGGATACCGCCTCCGACGATGCCGTCGCGCTGCTGATGGCCCTGCGTCATCCAGACGTGCAGGTGGAGGCCATCACCGTGGTCGCGGGGAACGTCGAACTCGAGCAGGGACTGAGAAACGCCCTGTATACGGTAGAGCTGTCCGGCGCCGATATACCCGTGTATGCGGGATCAGCGGCTCCGCTCGTTCGGGAGCTGGTGGTTGCGCAGTTCTTCCACGGCAGAGACGGGCTCGGTGACCAGGGCTTCCCGCCGCCCGTGCGCGAGGCGGCCGCTGGCGACGCGGTGGATGTGCTGGTGGAGACCATCCGTTCGAATCCGGGCATCGTGCTGGTCACCCTCGGACCCCTGACCAACGTGGCGAAGGCCCTGGCCAGGGCCCCGGACATTGCGGGGCTGGTCGGACGGTGCATCGTGATGGGTGGAGCCGCGTGCACCGTGGGCAACGTGACGCCGGCGGCAGAGTACAACGTCTGGGTCGACCCGGAAGCGGCTCGTGCCGTGTTCCGCTCCGGTCTCCCGATCGAAATGGTCGGTTGGGAGTTGTGCCGGGGGGCGGCCACGCTCTCCGAGGAGGAGATGGCCCGGGTGCGCGACTTCGGAACACCGGTGGCCCGCTTCGCGATGGACTGCAACACCAGCGCGCTGGCGGCGGCCCGGCTGCAATCGAACGAACCCGGACTCCCGCTTCCCGACCCCGTGGCGATGGCCATCGCGATCGACCCCTCGATCTGCACGCGTCGATCCCTCCACTACGTCGATGTAGAGACGAACAGCGACCTGACCCGTGGCATGACGGTAGTCGACCAGCTCGATGTGGCGGACGACGACCGGAACGCGCCGCTGTGGCAGCCCCTCATCGAGCGTGGCCGGAACGCGCGCGTGTGCTGGGAAATCGACGTCCCGAAGTGGAAGGAACTGCTGTACTCGGTCCTCAGGTAGTCCGCCGAGTGACCCGTTGAGAGCCGACCTGGCTCAGCAGAGGTAGACATGTCCGCCCGAATCGTCGTCATCGGAAGCGTGAACACGGATCTCGTCGTCCGCGGGCCCCGCATTCCCTCGCCGGGCGAGACCGTGACCGGCGGCCGCTTCCTGCGGGCGCAGGGCGGAAAGGGTGCCAACCAGGCCGTCGCGGCGGCGCGGGCCGGGGCGGAGGTCACGTTCGTGGCCCGGATCGGCAACGACGAACTCGGCGAGGCCGCAATCGCCAGCCTGCTCGACGAGTCCGTCGATGTTACACGCGTCACGCGTGACCCGGAGCACGCCACCGGAGTCGCGCTCATCATGGTCGACCAGGCGGGCGAGAACGCCATCTCGGTGGCGCCGGGAGCCAACGCCCGATTGTCGATTGACGACGTGGAGGCCGCCCGGGCCGCGATCGAATCGGCCGATGTCCTGCTCATGCAGCTCGAGACTCCGATCCCCGCTGTCGAGCGGGCGGCCGCGATTGCTTCCGCCGCGGGCACCACGGTGATGCTGAACCCGGCCCCTGCCAGGCCCCTGGGCGATGCCCTTCTGTCCCACGTCGACGTGCTCACCCCCAACGAGGGAGAGTCGGCATTTTTCACCGGGGTAGAGGAGCCGAGCCTGTCCGCCACGCGACTCCGGGAGTCCGGGGTAAACACCGTCGTCGTCACCCTCGGGCCGCGGGGGGCGATCGTACTCTCGAGCGGGGGAATGTCTGTGGCGGGGGGCTTTCCCGTGACCGCCATCGACTCGACCGCAGCCGGCGACGCCTTCAACGGGTTCCTGGCGGTCAGTCTCGCTGAAGGGCTCGACCTCGAGAAGGCCGTATCCAGGGCCTGCGCCGCGGGCGCCCTGGCCACGACGGTGCCGGGCGCCAGGCCATCGCTGCCCTCCCGTGAAGCGGTCGACGACCTATGGGGCTCGATACACCGAGAGTAGAGGCACCCCCTCTGTCGACACCTCGTACGCCGGACCGGTTTCCGTGTCGATTCCCCCCAGGTCCTGCACGAGCACAGCCGTGGGGCGATGGTATTGGAATACCCAGGACGGCCGGCTCGCCTCGCGAGCGAGCGGAACCCGCAGCGGACTCCCTTCCGGGTCGCACCCCAGGTACTCGCGCGTACCATTGAGGAAGACCACCGTCACCTCAGGCGTCCAGTCGGTCGGTGCCCACCCGATTTCCTGGTAGAAGCAGATCTCCTCGAGCATGAAGCCCGGGTCGATCACGGCTCCGCCCGGAATCACCTCCACCAGGTCCGCCAGGACGTCCCGGTTCAGGACTTCCTTCTGCGTAGTGATTTCCAGACCCCGGCTGTCGGCCCCGCGTACCCCACCCACCAGGGCGTTGAAGTACGAAAGCTGGTGCGGGTGGGACTGAATCGTCCGCGCCACCGGCAATCCCAGAACGATCAGAGACAGGGCGACCGCGACGACCCCCGGGCGGCGCGACAGCCACTCGGGTGCGCGTTGCACCAGCAGGTCGAACACCCGGCTCGCCCCGAGGCCCGCCAGCACACAAACGAACGGGAACACGGCCAGGAACAGCCGGATTCCATCATGCAGGGGGGTGGCCGGCAGCAGAGTCACCCCGTACAGCACGCCCAGGTTGACCAGGACCAGGCCGAGCAGACCGCCCGATTTCCGGTTCGAGAGCCCGACGCCCGCGGCGATCAAAAGGGGTATCGGGACCACGATGGCGGTCCACACGAATGCGAAGTGCCACGGGCCCCGGAAGTTGTAGATCTCGCCGAAGTACACGGTCGGAATGTGCACGGAAATTGACCGGAACATCCCGGCCTTCACGTAGTCCCAGATGCCGCCGATGGGATCGACCCACGTCACGGGGTTGGTGGCGAAGAAGACGGCGGCGGCGATTCCCGCCATCACGAGTATCGGCTTCAGCTCGCGGCGGCCGCGCAGGACCAACCACAGGACGAGCGCCGGAAGCAGCAGTACTCCCGTGAATTTCGTCGAACACGCCGCGCCGAACATCAGGCCCGCCGCGATCAGCCATCCCGGGCGCTCTGTTTCCGTGTGCATGTGGAGAGCAGCGGCGGCCCCGAACCAGAACGCAGCCAGAAAGAGATCCGTGTTCGCGAAGTGGCCGTATGCGAAGAGGGCCGGCACGCTGAGTGTGGCACCTCCGGCGACGAGGCCGGCGAGCCACGATCGCGTCCCCCGCGCCGTGACCATCCCCACCGCAGCCACGAGGGCGGAGTAGGTCAGCATGATCGCCACCCGGTACGCCGCCAGCGGATCGAGGAAGCGGCGGAAGGCTGAGTAGCCCAGTCCGCTCAACTCGCGGGACAGGGGCGGGTGGGGGATTCGATCGGGTTGCCACCGCCAGTACTCGGAGACGACCTCCCGATTGAGCACCGAGAGAGGATCGCCCCGCAGGATCGCCTGTACGAGTTCGCGGGCCCACTCGAGTTGCAGCCGGGAGCTGTGGAAGTAGTTCCCGACATCGCTGACGATCCCGTATCCACGCTGCGTGGCGAACGTCGCCATCAGGGCGACCAGGAACAGGCCCGCACCCAGCCAGCGTTCGGCCCGGCCATTCGTATCCTGTCCTGGGGTCGACCCAGTCGTACCCGATCCCGCCACGCGCAGCCTCTTCGTCTCGGTGAGGTCCCCCTTGCCGATAGCACGGACCGGGTGGAGCCGTCAAGGAGTGGACAATCCCGCCACAAACCGTCAAGCTAGGGTCCGACCGACCAACGGTCGCGATGGTTCATCAGAACTCAGCAAGGAGAATGGCCCGTGGGAAGACGAACGAACTATGGATTCGAGAAGAGACAGCGGGAACTCAAGAAACAGAAGAAGCGGGAAGCGAAACTCGAGCGCAAGCGGCAGAAGAAGGACGAGTTCGGAAACGTCATCGAGGCAGCCGATGGCGCCGAGCTTGAGGGCAGCGAAGACGGCGTCGAGGAAGTAGAGGAAGCAGCAGAAGAGGAAGAGGAAGACCAGTAGACCGGGCCCCTGGGGCGCTCGGGACGTGGCAAAACGGGAGGCACGGCATGGGTGTTGGAGACTCGGGCAGCCTGCATCACACTTGCTGGGTCGTCAACGACCTGGAGGCGGTGGCGCGCTCACTCGCCGACTCACTGTCCATCCAATGGGGTGTGTGGACCGTATCCCCGGATGACTGCACGGTTCACGGTGAAGAGGTGCCCTACTCGTTTCGTCTCGCCGTGGCACAGGTGGGAGACTCCAACTTCGAGCTGATCGAGCCGCTCGAGGGTCACAGCGTCTACGTCGAGCACCTGGCAACGAAAGGCGAGGGCTTTCACCACACCTGTCTGATCTATTCGAGCCACGAGGCCATGCGCGCGGCCAGGGATGCGTTAACCGACCAGGGCCGGGTCATGATCCAGAGCGGCGCGCTCGGAGGTGCGGGCGAGTTCTACTACTTCCACATGCCCGAGAACGACTCTGCCCTCGAACTGCTGTACCTGACCGAGCTCCCTCCGCCCGAGATGACCATCGGTTAGAATCGCCCGTCAAATCAACCGTAACTCCCGCCGACAGCGGAACTCCGAGACCCTCCGGGTGTAGGCTAATCGTGGAGGCTCGGTACGCGGTTTTCCGGCTTCCCCCACCTGCCGCATCCGGGAAGCTCCACACAGGTTTGTCCCGGTCGCATCCGACCATTCGGGCCGGCGCCCGGGCGGCCTGGCAGGACGCGCACCACGCGCCCTGCGGAGGAAGGAGGACCCCATGCTTGGCTCAGCCCTGGTCCACGTCGCGCAGGCTCTCGGCATCATCCTGTTCAGTGCCGTGACGATCGTAAGCGTGTGGGCGATCTGCGGAGTCCTGTTCTGCGCCGTCACCTGTGGTTTCAGTTGCGGTTGCTGCGAGGCCTGCAAGGCCATGCGCCGCCTGCTGAAGCACAGTCATGGCCTCGCCTAACCTACGCTGACGCCCCCCTCGAGATCTCGATTCGAGACGCGCCCGGGTAGCGCAACCAGCGGTCGTGTGCCCATAATCGGGGACAGGTACGTTTGACAGTGCGAACCAGGCGATCGAGTTGGGATACATGCGTTTGACTACCAGCAGGCGGTTCGGAGGTATTCCCGGAACGGCCGTGACAATCCTCGGGCTGGCCTGCCTTGCGGCTGCCGCGGCCCCGGCCGAAGCGCAGAGCCTCAAGGGCTCGAAGAAGTCACTCGACCTGCAGAATCGCGTTGCATCCCAGCACGACTACACCTTCATGGAGACGTCACAGCAGGTGCGCTGGTTCGTCGACAGTGGATTCCTGGTACGCCTCCGCAACGGAAACGGATTCGAACTCAAATCGATGTCGTACCCATTCGCTCGGCCCGCGGTAGCGCTTTTCCTCTCTCGCCTGGGCCCTCAGTACAGGAACGCGTGCGGCGAGCCGCTGGTCGTGACCAGCCTGACCCGGCCGACGACACGGCAACCCCGCAACGCTTCGTCCCGCTCGGTCCACCCGACGGGCATGGCCATGGACCTGCGCCGGAGCAACAACCGGTCCTGTCGAAACTGGATGGAGAGCGTGCTGCTGGGCCTGGAAAAGGCGGGAGTCCTGGAGGCCACCTACGAGCGCAATCCGCCGCATTTCCACGTGGCTCTGTTCCCCAGCCAGTACGAGGCGTACGTCGAGCGGAAGCTGGCGTCGGGCACCAATGAAGAGGCGGACCTGGAGTACATGGTCCGTAGGGGTGATTCGCTGTGGTCGATCGCCCGACGACATGGCACGGACGTCTCACGCCTTCGCGCCGCCAACGACCTGAAGGGAAGCCAGATCTACGAGGGGCAGCTGCTGACCGTACCGACGGATCGGTAGCCGCCGTCCGAACCGGCCACGGCCGACTCAGCTCCCGGTCAGTCTCAGTTCCCCACCAACCTCAAGCCCGTGGGTCGAGCCGGCGGAATTACATCCGAAGGAGCATCCGTCGTGGCCGATACCTCATCGCTCATCTCTCCCTCGACCCCACGTGTGTCCACGGCGGCGACGTTGTACCCATACGTGGTCTCGGGATTCAGCCCCGTGTCGATGAACGCGGTCGCGACGACGAATCCGATCGACTCCCCTTCCCTGTACACGTTGTAACCCTGCACCGGGTGGATGGACGCGGCCGGAGGGCTCCAGCTCAGGTTGACCTGGGTAGAACTCCAGGCAACGGCGAGCAGGTTGCGCGGGGGTGGCGGTCCCGGCTCGGTCTCCGTGGTGGCAGAAGAGGGATCGCTGCGATCGCTCTCGTTCCCCAGCTCGTCGACGGCCGATACCCGGTACTCGTACTCGGTCTCGGGTTCCAGGCTGGAGTCCGCGTACGAGTTGTTTTCGGTGGTCGCGATCTCCTCACCGTCTCGGAATACCCGGTAGAAATCGAGTCCCGACTCGGCGTCGGACGGCGACCACTCCAGGTCGATCCGGTATGGACTAACGGCTGTAGCCACCAGGTCGGTCGGGACGCTGGGGCCGGGAAGAGCCTCCGTCGTCACCTGCACCGCGTCGCTAAGGTCTCCCTCGTTTCCATCGTCATCGAAGGCGCTGACCCGGTACACGTACGTGGTCGCCGGCTGGAGCCCCTGGTCGCGGTAGTCGCTGCTACCCGTTTCGGCGACCCGATTCCCGTCCCTATAGACGTAGTATCCCTCTGACCCGCGCACATTTTTCCAATCGAGGTCCACGGCGTACGGTCCGCGAGCGGTTGCTTTCAGGTCCTTCGGCTTGCCGGGATCGAATGCGGCGTGAGGCTGCGCGAGTGTTCCGGCCGTCAGGACGAGCAGAGCGAAGAGCGTAAACCGGACCGGTCTCACGAGCCCACCTCCACCAAAAGCGGGTCTGAGAGGTCGCTCTCGTTGCCCATGTTGTCCAGGGCGGTCACGGCGAACAGGTAGTCGCCTGCAAGCAGACCCGCCACGGTGACCCGGGTCGCAGGACCAAGTTCTATCATCGTCTCGGAACCCGCTGCAGACTCTGTCTCCCAGTAATAGAGGCGGTACCCGGACAGGTCCTCAAGGGGTCGTCCAACCGCGTCGGTGGTGGGTGCGTCCCACTCCAGGGTGACCGAATACGTGTCACCCGGGTGAGTCGGAATCCCACCTCCGGGGCCGTCCGGCGCACATCCCGCCAGGAAAGCGAAGACGAGCACACCGCCAAGGGCCGACATACCCCTCTTCATGTAGCGCTCACGCCACATCGGCACTCCAATTCGTACACCCGGCGCGACAGGTCGGGCGACTGCGAACGGGCAGAAAGGCCCGGAATCCCGGCGTTCACCGGGATCGCGGATCCATGGGACAGGACCTTAAGGAGCAAGATCCAGACCTGAAGACCACCGCGGCCTCGGCCGCGAGACCAGCCCGTATTCGACTTCCGATCGACTCACCCGCATATTGTGTTCTATTAAGCTTTGAGGGGTATCAACGGTCGCTCGACGACCAGGAGGATGTGAATGAAGTCCCGCATGTTGATGGGAATCGGTGCCGCGCTGCTCGTCGGCGCCTGCAGCGGAATCTCGACCACGACCGACTACGACCCTGCGGTCGATTTTTCCGGCTTCTCGACGTACGACTGGGTCGACAGCCAGGGTGACGTCGACAACATCACCAGCAGCCGCATTCGCCAGTCGGTCGACGGGGCCATGACCGCTAAGGGCTTCTCGCAGTCGTCGTCCAACCCGGACCTCGCGATCAGCTACCAGGTGAGCAGCGCCGAACGCCGCTCGTTCAACACGGTGAACGCCGGTTGGGGCGGCGGCTACGGCTGGGGCGGCTGGGGCATGGGCATGGGAACCAGCACCACCACAGAGAACGTGTGGCAGGAGGGCTCCCTGATCCTCGGTATCTTCGACACCAGCACCAAGAACCTGGTGTGGACGGGCACCGCGACGACCGACATCGACGGCAGCCGTTCGCCGCAGGACCGCCAGGAGCTGATCGACAGCGCCGTGAACAAGATGATGGGCGACTTTCCGCCGGGCAGCTGACGCCAGTCAGAGGGCGACATCTCAGAGACGGGTCTTCGCGCTTCGGCGCGGAGACCCGTTTTTCTTGATAGGTGCTCAGCCCGGAAGAAAACATCGAGCTTCTGAAGGAACGCACGCGTCGGATTCCAGAGCCCGAACTGGTGGCGGCAGGGGCTGTTTAGACATCTTGGCTGTCGAAATCATTGGTCGACGGCGTTTCGGGTGCT